>JACRMS010000004.1 GCA_016214845.1 Nitrospirota bacterium
GCGTCGTTGATGATTGCGTTGTTGACAGAGAGTAAGACTTATAATGCGGGCATCGGTGCGATTCAGTATGTATACGGTACAATGACCATCCCGAATTATTATGCATCCGGCAACTACGACTTGCAGCACTGGCTTTCCGTGAGCGCTAATTCAAGTGTAATTTCCCAAGCATTAAGCAGCGGCGGTATCCCTTCAACTGTTTATTATTGGGACACAAATATGGATCGTGTGTGGGTAAAGGCAACGATTAACGGAACGGAATACATGTTTGACCCGGCATTTAAGAAGTATGGTGATACAACCGGCATTGATGTGAAAAGCGCCATGCTTTAGCTCTGCTGACCGCAGCGGGAGGCGAAACAGGTACGGATTACATTCGCAACCTTAATGACAGCGCTCTCCGCAGCAAGCTTGTGGAATACTCAACAAACCTGACATCATTTCTCCGCACAAATTATCCGAATTCTGAAATGTCTGAGATACTCGGAGACAGAAAGATTGTTACTGAAATAACTGAACAGTATCCGGCAGGGTTATAACTATTGGGATGAGGTTCCCGATGCGTTTGTCCATAAAATTCATGTTCAGCATGGGGGGATAGACCGGATGTTTTCAATCCCGGAAATTGCCGGGAAGAAATTGGCGATAACGTATAAAATTGATCCCGGTAATTTGAATGTTTCTAATTCTATTACTCAGCCACCTTTATACACTAACAAATTCACGATCCCCCCAAGTACTGTTTTACCTGCACAAGAAAATCCTCCTGTATTTGTAACTTCTGCTAATTGTGTACCAATTGATGATTTAAGTTCACTGATAAATATGGGCGCAATAACTAATGAGTCTAATAGTTGCACGGAGTGGAAAAGGACGCTTTCTAATCCGTCGGGAAGTCTTGCTCTTATGCGAGTGGACTCAAGTCTGAGTATGGGGTCTGCATACTCATGTACAAATTGTGGTTCACACTTACTGAATATCGGGCAAAGTGTAGAGATAGTTGTAACATTCTCCGGGGCCGGACAATCAAGGGGGACAAAGACAGCGCAACTCCATATTGAACATTGTACTGAATGTATTCATACTGTCATTCAAGAGGACTATGCCTTTACAGGAATGATAATTGAATACCCCAACCTGATCGGCTCATACGGCGCAAGCATGCAAACATTTCTGAATGAGCCTGTTACAAGCTTTGCGCGGATAATAAACAATGGTTCACAGAACCTTACAATTACAGATATGTCACTGACCGGTAATGATCCAAGCTTATTTCAGTTCGGGTTAGAGAGCAACACGGTTCCCGGCGGTGGTTACGTGGATATCCCTTTGCAATACTTAGCTTCTGCACAGGGCGCACACAGTGCGCAAATTCATGTTACATACACATACGAAGGCATAAACTATCAATATGATCTGCCTCTGCAAGGGCAAACCAGACTCAGACCCGATGTTTCCGGCTCCAGTATTAATTTTGGGATACGTTATTACAACCAGAGCACTAATGCGGCAGCACAATTGGTAAACAACGGGGCTCTTGATCTGACGATCAACAGCATAACCTTGACCGGCGCAAATCCGGGACAGTTTCAGATAAGCTGGAATACAGGGACCCTTCCCTCAGGTCAAACCCGCAATATAGACGTAACTTATATGGCTAATGCTGTTGGCTCACACAGCGCGTCAATCGATGTCGCTTTTACATACGATGGGCTTTCGTATTCCATTCAACTGCCGTTGTCGGGAGAAACGATCCCCGTCCCTGCTGCTCAGCTTTGGCTTGATGATGTTTTAATTGACGAAGAGAGCCAGCCGGTTTCGTGGGTTGATAATAATACACTCAGGCCAGCTCTGACCTTAAACATTGATCATCCTTATGCCGCTCCATGTGTCCCGGGTGGACCTCCTGGATGTTATGCCGACCAGCCCTCAACGTATATCCTGAAGCGGGGCGCTTCCTACGCAATTATTTCTGATTTCGGTGGAAGCAAAGATGGCTTGCTGCTAAAGAAGCGCCAAAAAATCCTTAATGATTACCGGGCAATTGACGGACTACAGGACATGTCAAGGGAGGTTAGAACGGAAGCCCTTAACATCGTTGGGCAGACATGGATGCACCAGACTACGATGTCAGATAATTTGCTGAGTCAGTTGGCGAACGTGATCCATGTCAGACATCATCGTTTCGGTATCATGGCGCAGGAAAAAGGCTACTATGTGGATGTCAAGACGCAAATGTATTCCTACACTTCCCGGAACAATACAGCAGATGACGAATATAAGTGCTTTAAGTCCGGCGGTTTTCTTAACAGCGCTATGGAGCATGGGGTGCTTGAGCAGTTGCAGGGCATTGACAGACCGGCAGCTTCCACAATTAAACTTATCACCATAGCCAACACAAACGGAAGTAAAATATTTTTTGCTAACGGAAGTGATTTCCCGGCTATAAGACCCCAATTATCAGGATATAATGAAGAAGACCTGAATGATATTGCAGTTAGAGTCAAGCCGATTGCCGAGGGAGGGGACGGGGCCGTTTATATTCTTCCGGCAAACGGCCTGATTCCTCTTGGACAGTGGCAGGGCAAGGGATACGTGAAGTTTACTAGTTCGGAAATAGGTATGATTATCGGGGGGGATTATTATGGAGGATATGCAGGGTACGAAGGAGACTTGGAAGTTGATCCGGTTTACAATGAGTATTTCCCTGATCTTCTACCTCCTGCCGAAATTTCAAATCCTGTAAGCATGGAGCCTGTGGATATGGCGACGGGAGCGTATACGTTTGAGCATGAAGACCTCTCGCTTGGGGCCGCGGAGCCGATGGGGCTGCATTTCAGGCGTTATTACAATAGTGATAATAACACCCAGGAAAGCTCCCTCGGCTATGGATGGAGCCATAGCTACGACATATATTTGAACGTTCACAGCGATGTTAAATCAGGTCTTGCCATGCGCCAGCCGATAGACGCTGCTGCTTTATTAGTGTCTTCAATCGTTACGCTTGATCTTATGAGTATGAGCCAGGAGCAGCCGGGAATAAAAGAATGGATGACGGCAGTATTGACCAACAAATGGGCGATGGATCAGCTCTTCGAAAATTCCGTTTCGGTACATCTTCAAAACAAGGTCCTTAATTATATCAAGCTGCCGGACGGCATTTCTTACAACCCACCTCCGGGTGAGACAACGCAACTTGTAAAAGAAAACGGCCTATACCGTATCGAAGAACGCTTCGGCACCAAAATATATCTCGATTCAAATAACCGTATCAGCCAGTTAACCGATGTTGACGGAAACGCCATGACCTTCACATATGACAGTAGCGGATTAAAGACTGCGCGGGATGCCTTTGGACGAATGCTAACTTTGCAATATTCAGGGGACAAGATCACTTCGGTCTCGGATTCAGCCGGGAGAACGGTAAATTATTCCTATGGAGCGGACAATTTAACGGCTTATTCTGATCCCGAAGGGAATGGATGGGGCTATGGATATGAAGATTCAAACAACCCTCACAGGATGACCAAATTGACCAACCCAATGATAGTAAATACGGCAATAAATACATATGACAGTCTCGGCAGGGTAAAGACGCAGTCTGTACCACGGCAGGGAAGCAACAATACGAGGGTCAACTACAATTTCTATTTCTCACGCTTTAAAAACATGGAAGAAAATCCTGATGGAAACACCATTGGCTACTATTTCGATGATAAAGGAAGACAGATTGCCAGGGAAAACGAGCTGGGGCATAAAAGCACAACTGAATACGACGGACAAAATCACGTGATCAGGTATACGGATCCTAAATCGAAAGTCACACAATTTCTCTATGATGACAGCAGCCACAACTTAAAAAAGATCACCAATGCCCTCAATGAAGAGACTAAATATTCATACGATTCCCTGTTCAGGCTTAGAGATACAGTTGCCCCGTTGTTTAACGGTGCGCATATCGAATACGATGCAGAGCATCATCCTGTTTTAGCTAAATTCGGCGTAAGATATGATGCGACTCTTTCACCTGTAGACAGCGGCATTTTTCAGACCTCGGCTTCTTATTATGCAAACGGCCAGACTGAAACCACTTCTGACGGACGCGGTGCAGTCACAACTTTGACATACGATGACTATGGCAACCCCAATACGATAAGAGTCGGCAGTCATAGGTTTGTGAATTATACATATTACTACGAGATCGGGAAGATAGGGTACCTGACCGACCAGGTAGGCTCAATAACCAGTTTTGATTATGACAAAAGAGGGTTGCTTGAAAGCAAAACCGACCCTATGGGTAAAACTACATCTTTCACTTATTGGAGCACAGGAAATCCATTTAGCAGAACCGACCGCAACAATCATACAATTTATTATTCTTATTCACTAACAGATAAATTGGAATCGATAACTTATCCCGACTTTTCTACCGTTCGACTTACTTACAACCAGCATGATGATCTTTCAGGAGTGCAGGACAGTGTTGGCAATATTAGTTACATCTATGATGCGGCGCACCGTCTCATTTCTATGACCAATCCGTATAATTCTGCAGTGTCTTATGCATATGATGCAAACGGCAATCTCACGGAGCTTACGTATCCGGGGAATAAAAAGGTCGTTTATACTTATGATGCATTGAACAGGTTGAATAGCGTAATGTTGGACTGGGTAACTCCAAAACAGACGGCAAACTACTATTATGATGCGGCAGGGCGTCTGGATTATGCCGTGAACTTCAATGGAACGATAATGGATTATGATTATGATAATGCTAATCGTTTGACGACTCTTGTAAATAAAAAGTCAGATGCAGCAACACTGGCAAGCTACAGCTTCACCCTTGACGGCAATGGCAACAGGACGCAGATTGTTCAGGATGAACCACTGACACTCTCACCAGCCACAGACGCTTCGTATGCTTATAACGCGAAGAAGAATCGTCTGTTGACAGCAGGCGCTTTCAGTTTTGGATATGATGATGAAGGGCAATTACAAACCGGATACAGTTCCACATATTCATTTGATTACGAGCATCGACTCACCGGTATCGGTAGCAATATTCAGTTCTCTTATGACCTTGTCGGCAATCGCCTTCAGGCAGAAAGAAACGGGGTGACCACGCGCTACATCTACGATGCAGGAGGGAACCTGCTCGCCGAAGCAGACGGATCGAATAACATTACACGCTATTACATTCACGGTTTAGGCTTGTTGGCGATGGTTACGCCGGGGAATCAGACATACTGCTATCACTTCAATGCAGTAGGCAGCACGATAGCAATGACGGATTTATCCCAGTCGCTCGTGAACAAATATGCGTATGATGCATTCGGAACGGTCACGAGTTACGCAGAGAACATTCCGCAGCCGTTCAAGTTCGTAGGTCAATTCGGCGTCATGACCGAGCCGAATGGGTTCTATTACATGCGGGCGAGGTATTATGATCCGAATGTGGGAAGGTTCATAAGCGAAGACCCAATCGGCTTTGAGGGCGGAGATATCAATTTGTATGCGTACGTCGGAAACCAGCCAGTAAATTATAATGATCCGAATGGGCAATTCTGTCCATGGTGTGCAGTAGTAGGGGGTGTAACCGGAGCAATTGGCGGATATACTGCCGGAACTATTAGTGGCGATGGTAGTACAATAGCAGCATTAGGAGGGGGATTAGTTGGCGGCCTTGCTGGTGCAATTGTGGGACTCTCTGGCGTGGGAACTTTTGGTGGAGGTGCAATTGGCGAGGCTGCAGGTTCAATTGTTGGAGGTTTTATAGGCGGTGGTGTCGGGAGTATTGCTTCACGGCAAATTGATAATAAAGAATTCAGCTTAAGTGCAACAGGGGTCGGTGCGCTTGCAGGAGGATTGTCTGCAACAATCGCATCACCCGTTGTCTGGGGTGCTGCAGCTCTTGGTGCATCTGAATTTGCAACATCACTTGCTGGTGGAACAATGGGTATTATGGGTGATACTCTTATAGGTACTGGAGCAGCGATTCATAATAGTTGGAAATGATTAATAACCAGAGACAAAAAAATATTAATGTATACACTTTTGGTTTTAAGTCGAGGTTTGCTGAACTTATATGGAATCATCCCTGGTTTTCGTTGCTCTTTTTCTATATATTTACAGGATTCATATTTATTTGTGTGGAAAGTAAAATTGAGAAGGTAATATGGGCTTTGGAAGTAGTGCTACCATATTATGTTGGTTGTTTTGTTTTAAGTCGGTATTTTCTTAGAAATTCATGTTATAGAGTTGTTATTGACAATGATCAACAAATCATAAGATTTTATGTGATGTTTAACAAGGGAATTGTAACCGTTAAGATGAGTGATATTAAAATTGTTATAGGCAGAAATTTTAATTGTGTTGTCAATGGAAAAAAATTTGTGTTGATGAATAATCTCTTGCATGATGTAGTAGCTTTATTACCAGAATCTACAGAGATCAAGTTTGTTGGTTTTTGGGGACGGCTATGGGAAAAGGACTTGATTAAGAGGAATAGAAAACTCAGGCCGGGAAAAAGGCTGGGTTGATTTTCAATAACCAATTGGCTGTTTAGACGGCAAATCCTAATCTATTATTGAAGTGGCGTAGAATGAAAAGAATTGGAATATTTAAAAAGTTTTTATTGGTATTGTTGTCTTTAAGTTTAGTGGCGGTGATCATGGCGTGCGGAGGAGGAAGCAGCAGCGGTGGCGGGGGCAGCAACGCTGGGAACGATCTTAATAGTGTCAGCGGGAATAAGTTTGTAATATCTAAGGTCGAAGAATATACCTATGTTGATGGCGAGCTGTACTCATATGACATTGGACACTACACTTATGACGCCAACGGAAACAAAACGAAATATGAGGAAGACTGGGATAATAATGGAAGCGTGGACTGGGTGACATATTACACAAACGATGCGGACGGGAACGTGATTAAATGGGAAGGCGACCAATATAATGACGGACACATGGACTCGGTTTTTTCTTACGTCTACAATGCTGACGGGGAAATGATCAAGATCGAGCTTGACTATAATGGTGACGGGAAGCTTGAAGATATTGGACACTACACCTACGACGCTGACGGCAAGTTGATAAATGATAAGCATGATTATAACAATGACGGGTCGATTGACGGGATTTGCTATCACACTTATAACTCTGAAGGGAAAGAGGCGAAGCGGGAATTTGGAAACGGCAGTGGAGAGATAGGCGGCATTGGATATTTGATCTATGACTCTGCCGGAAATAATACGAAGTATAAGATTGACTGGGACAATGACGGGAAGATGGAATATGTTCACAATTATACTTATGATGCCAATGGGAACATGATTAAATGGGAAGTTGACGAATACGATGATGGGAAGACCGACCAACTCGAAAATTATGCCTATGACGCTGACGGAAACCGGGTTAAAGAGGAGGTTGACTGGAGTAATGACGGTAAGATCGACAGGATCACTTATTACACATGGCAAAAGATTTGAGGGTCTAAAAATTTTTTTGGGGGGGTAGAGAAATGCTTCTAAAGCTTACGCGCAAGACATTAATGATTTCTGTCAGCATCGCTTTCACCTTATTATCGGGTGCCATCTCTTTTGCCGAAACAATTAATTACGTCTACGACGATCTGAACCGGCTGACGCGGATAGAGTTAGAGGATGGGGCCAAGGTTAATTACTTCTATGATGAGGTTGGTAATAGACTGGAAGTAATGCGGGACAGCGACGGAGACGAAATGCCTGACAGATGGGAAGCTATCAACGGTCTAAACCTCAACGATCCTACCGATGCAGGGTATGATTACGACAATGACGGGTTTAGCAATCTGGAAGAGTATCGGCAAGGGACACATCCGGCGGAGAGCATACAGTGTGTGGATTGCCCGAGGAATTATTCGTCCAGTTATCCTGTTTCTACCCGCGCCATTGCGATAGACAATATGAACAGACCTCATATCGCATATGGCGGAGACCATCTCTATCATGCTTATTATGATGGAACAACATGGAGGTATCAGACGGTTGACAGTTCACCGGGAGTTGGCCAATATGCCTCCATCGCTATAGATTCAAATAACAGTGTGCATATCAGTTATCATGACGGGTATCGCCTCAAATATGCCACAAATGCCTCAGGCTCATGGAATATTTCCACAATAGACTCAACACCAGGTGTGGGACAATATACTTCCATCGCTGTAGATTCAAATAACAGGGTGCATATCAGTTACTATGACTATTCCAACAGCGACCTTAAATATGCGACGAATGAATCAGGCTCATGGGTTGCTTATAAGATAAATCCAACAGGTGATGTTGGATCATACAGCTCCATAGCTGTAGATTCAAACAACAGGGTGCATATTAGTTATTCTGAACAATTTGTTGTTAATCTTCATGTTGACTATGATCTCAAGTATGCGACGAATGCTTCAGGCTCATGGGTTGTTTCAACAATTGATACGGCAGGGAGTGTAGGACAATACTCTTCCATAGCAGTGGATTCCAACAATAAGGCGCATATCGGCTACTATGACTGGGACAATGGCGATCTTAAATATGCCACAAACTTATCTGGGACATGGACTATATCTGTAATAGATTCAACAGGGTATGTGGGACAGTATTCCTCCATTGCTACAGATTCCGATAACGAAGTTCATATCAGCTATTATGATTACACGAATAGTGATCTTAAATATGCGACAAATGAATCAGGCTCATGGGTTGTTTACACGATAAATTCAGCAGGGGATGTTGGTACATATAGCTCTATTACCATAGATTCAAACAAGAAGGCGCATATCGGTTACTATGATTCCACAAACGGGAATATCAAATACGCAACTAACACCTCCGGCTTTTGGGTGTTATCAGCGGTGGATTCGATAGGGGCAAGTGTAGGTTATTATTCCTCTATCGCAATAGATTTAAACAAGAAGGCGCATATCAGTTATTATGATTACACTAATAGTGATCTCAAATACGCTACCAATGCATCTGGGGCATGGGTTACATCTACAATAGATGCAACGGGATATGTGGGACAAACTCCCTCCATAGCCACAGATTCAAACAACAAGATTCATATTAGTTACTATGACGGGCCCTTTAACTATAACCTCAAGTATGCCACCAATGCCTCGGGCACATGGGTTATATCTGTAATAGATTCAGAGGGAGACGTGGGGGCATATTCTTCTATAACCATTGATTCTAACAATAAGGTTCATATCAGTTATTTAGACGCCACCAACTATGACCTTAAGTACGCCACCAATGCCTCAGGTTCATGGGTTATATCAACAATAGATTCAGCAGGGTATGTGGGAGCATATTCTTCCATAGGCATAGATTCAAACAACCGGTTGCATATCAGTTACTTTGATTCTACAAATGCCTACCTCAAATACGCCACTAACGCTTCAGGCTCATGGGTTATTTCAATGGTTGATTCTATTGATTATGTTGGAGACTATAGCTCGATAGCGGTTGATTCAAACAATAAGGCGCATATCAGTTATTATGACTGGAATAAGTGCGTTCTCAAATATGCTACAAATGCGTCAGGCTCATGGGTTGCTATGATAGCTGATGGTGATGGTGCTTGTATGGAAGATGTAGGCAGGCACAGTTCTATCGCCATAGACTCAAACAACAATATACATATCAGTTATTCGGGTGCTGGCCGCCTTAAATATGCTGTACGCACTTCAGGTTCGTGGGTAGTTTCCACTATAGATTCCTCAGGAGCGTATACCTCCATAGCTGTAGATTCAAACAACAGCGTGCATATAAGTTATTCAAGGTCCGTTAGAGATGGTTATTTTAGCAGCAATGGAGAATTGGCGTATTTCACAAACTTTGTCAACAACTCGCCCGCTGCAAATCCCGGAGGTCCATATTCTGGAGTTGAAGGTCAGGTAATAACTTTTAACGGCTCAGGCTCTATCGATATTGGCGGAAGCATAGTGCTTTATGAATGGGACATAAATAATGACGGAACGTATGATTATTATTCTTCATCCCCGGCTCAAAGCCACACCTATACACAACAAGGTGCATTTACTGTTAAACTGAGAGTCACTGACAATAACGGCACAACAAATGAGGCACAGACAAACGTTAACATTTCAGATACTTCTCCAGCAGCATCAATTACAGTGTTGCCGGGGTCAGGCATAGAGCCTCTTACTGTAAGTCTTACAGATGCATCCACTGCATATGATGGAACAGTATCCCGCTCTTGGAATTTCGGAGACGGAAGTCCGGGTAACTCTGAAGTCTCGGTACCTCATGTTTACGCACGGAATGGTGCATACACCGTCACTCTTTCAGTAACAGATGGTGACGGTTCAGCCACCGTAAAAACAGAACTTGTAACTGTCAACGATGCGTTACCGACAGCAAATTTTACAGCATCACCGACAAGTGGAATCGCTCCTTTGATAGTGAATTTTACCGATCAATCCACAGGCTATGATCAACCGTTCACCTACTTGTGGGATTTCGATAATAACGACACTATTGATTCAACCGATCAGAATCCTCAATACATGTATTCAACTACAGGCACTTACACGGTAAAGCTTACCGTCACGGATTCGGACGGGAGCACGAATACGCTGATACGGTCAAATTATATAACGGTAACCCCATCTTGTTTACAGCCCGCAAGAATAATGAGAGCCGCAACTGTTATCAGCTATTACACCACACTTCAGTCCGCCTACGACGCGGCAGTTGACGGAGATATCATTCAGAGCCAAGTGGTGCTATTTATAGAAAACCTTATTATCAATGACCCGGCTACTCCAGGCAAAGCGGTTACATTCGAGGGCGGATATGATTGCGGTTATACAAACAAGACTGGGAATACCGAGTTAAAAGGGCAAGTGACAAACAGTAAAGGGATTGTCAAACTTAAAAACTTTGTAATTAAAAAATAAATATCAGAAAACTGGATTCCCGCTTTCGCGGGAATGACAAATAAGGAGGGAGATATGAAGAAGAAAATAATAATTTTAATGGTAGGCGTTTTACTCATTGCAGCAAATCTCTTTGCGGGAGACGGAGATTTGATTGTGGAGGGGAATCTTGGAGTTGGCACGTTAAGCCCGGCCAATAATTTAGAAGTTGTTGGCACAACGAAATTAACAAACAATTCAGGGACTGATTTGATTTTTAACCCATCAGCGGGATTCTATAAACTCTCTGGCACCACCGCCAATAATTTCGGCATTAGGTTTTATGCGGATGGTAATGCAATAGCTTCTTTGAGTTCTCAGGGACCGAACACCTTTAATCAAGAAGTTTATTCCAATGTCAATTATCCGAGATTTTATGGATCGAGGTCAAGAGGAAGTAACACATCAAGGACTGCCGTTCAAGCTAATGATATTTTTTATTCAATTGAAGGCGGCGGCTGGTATGTGGATGCAGGGGCGCCTACCGCCAATATTGGAGGCAAGATACAATTCGCAGCTTCACAAGATTGGGCAAGAGACACCGGAGGGCCACACTTCGGGACAAGAATATCTTTTTTCACAACGGCAAATGATACAGAAACTAATATTGAAAGATTAAGAATAGACCACGACGGCAATGTCGGCATCGGGACGACAAGTCCAGCTTATAAGTTGGATGTAGCAGGTGATATCCATACAACAGGAACTTATTATCCTACTTCTGACGGAAGATTTAAAAAAGATATAGGCGAAATAGATAATCCACTTGGAAAAATTCTGATGGTAAAAGGAGTGTCTTATAACTGGAAGACATCCGAATACAAAGACAAAGGATTTGACAAGGGAAGGCATTACGGCGTGATAGCTCAGGAGGTTGAAAAAGTTTTTCCTGAGACAGTAAAAGAAGGATCTGACGGCTCTAAAGGCGTAGCCTATACAGAATTGATTCCTGTTCTTATTGAAGCAATAAAGGAACAGCAGAAGATTATTGAGAGTCAGGAGAAAGATATGGATGAACTTAAAGCTAAAGTCCAAAAATTGGAGGCTAAGGATTTCGTGGCAAGGGCTCGGTAAGAGCTTTTGCCACAGTTACAGCTTCTTGAGCGCCTCGGACTTTTTCTTTTCAGTTTTCGACTGTTTCTTCGGGTTGCCTTTTTGCCGGGCGGGGACCATGGCAGCTTCATCGTCAGCGTCAGGGGTCTCTTCTTCTTCACGTTTACTTGCGTCAAGGGCCGCCTGAAGCTTTTTTTCAAATTCGTCCGAGGTGAGGGCCACGAAATCCTTTTTCTCCGCAAAGTCGTAGATCTCCCTGTCCGAGCTTACGACAATCCACGGTGTTGCGGCAGCGGATATTAATAACCTGATAACCTGGTCCGCTTTTTCACCGAGCTTTGAATAGATGATGGTCACCTTGCCGATCTTCGTTCTCGTTTCAGTCAGCTTGCCGTCCTTCCACCCGTCAAAGACGACGGTGAGACTGTGGCCTTTTATTTGCGCGTAATCGTAGAGTTTCTGCACGAGGTCGTTGCGTGCCTTTTCAAGGTTCCAGTGGGCGGTGCCGATTAGGTTGTAGCCGTCTATCAGGATGTGGGACATTAGGTATTATACATCATGAAGAAATAAAGAGGGCAGCCGCGGGGGGTTAATACATTTAATACAATTGTAAGGGCGGGTTTAAAACCCGCCCCTACGTCAAATTTATACCGTTACTTTTTCTGCTACTTCTTTCAGCCATACAAGTCTTGATGAGTAGATCACTGACTTGTTTATAGAATCGTTCAACTCGGCAGGGTCCACGTCGAGGCCCTGTTTCTTCTCGAAGGGGTTGAACTTCGGTTTGTCCTTAACCTGAAACGCGCTCTTCATTTTTGCTGCTGATTCTTTTATCGGAGCTCCCATGACTTTTGAAAGTTCAATAAGAATGTTCTTGTGCTGTCTGGACTCGCCAACAGGCTCGATCACTTTGACGGCGTCTTTTACCTTGCCGAGATAATTGATCATCGTGCCTTCCGATTCAAGATATGCAGCGGCAGGCAGGACAACATCAGCCTGTTTCGCAAGCTCTGTCATATATGATGACTGGACTACCAGGAAATTAACATTGGGTCTCTTGGCAACCGGCACTTCGCCGACAGCGTAAAGAACGTCTACTCCGCCGCTGGTCATCTCTTTGTAAGTCTTGCCCTCGGTAGTGAGTCCCAAAGCAACCACGCCTCTGGCATTGGCCTCATACGGCACAGCGATGACTTTGATATCCATCAACAGGGAAATATTCCTTGAGGCGTTAAAGAGGGAAGGGGCGCAGAATATTACAGGAGACTTCGCTTCAGCCAATAAGTCCGAAGCTTTACCCGCATCCTCTGATACGGCCGCTCCTGAGACGGCGGTTTCAAGCGCCTTGTCCGTTTTTTTACCTTTCGCGATGAGCGCCTTTGCGACCTGCGCAAGCGATGAAGCCTCATCGGCTTTAATATTCACTGCCGCAACAGACGCGGCCCTTGTCTCTTCATGATTTATCACAATGAGTTTTGCTCCTCTTGCAACTCTTCTTCTTATCGCGGCGTCAAGCGCGGGCAGGACCCTTTCCCATTGTGAGGGGGCCAACCCGGCAAGCACGATCACGTCGGCAGAATCAATGTCTGCTGAATCGGAAAATTTCATCGAGTCCGTGTCCGCATAGAGGCTTACGGTTGTATCAATGTTCTTGGTCCTTACGGCGTTCGATGCGAATTGTGAAAGCACGAAGGCGTCCTGGTTTAGTATGCCGGCGGTGCTGATGATGCCGGTCTTGCCGCCTGCCGTCTTTAATTTTTCCGCAACCGCGGCCAGCGCGTCCTTCCATGAAGCCTCTTTCAATTCTCCGTTCACCCTGATCATCGGGGTCATGGCCCTTGCATCCGACGATAAGGCATCAAAACCGTACCTGCCTGTGGCGCAGATATATTTCTCCACGGAGCCTTCAGCCCCGCCTGAGTTTATTTTTGCAAGGCTGCCGTCTTTTGTGCTGACAACTATATCGCAGCCGTTGCCGCATGAAAGGCACACGGACTTTGTTTTTGTATAGTCCCACTCCCTGCCTTTTCTCCACCTGTCCGCTTCAAGCAACGCGTTGACGGGACACGCGTCCACGCAGCTTCCGCAGAACGTGCATCCTGACTCCTGGAGTGGTTTGTCCATGGCAGTGACGACTTTTGCGCCTACGCCTCTTCCCATGAAATCAAGGACGTTCGTGCCCTGCTCCTTGCAGACCCTCACGCATCTTGCGCAGAGGACGCAGTAATCCGGGTCTCTTTTTATAAACGGGTTCGCGGCATCTATCGGATAGCCGAATTTCTTTCTCGTGAAATTCGATTCCTTTATCCCATAATCATATGAATATTTCTGGAGTGTGCACACACCGGCCTTTGTGCAGGTCATACAGTCAAGGGGATGCATGGAGAGGACAAGGTCGAGTACAAACTTTCTCATCTCCTCGATCTGGGGCGTGGTCGTCTTTACGCTCATGCCTTCCTTGACCCTCGTGATACAGCCGACAACGGACGACTTCATGCCTTCTATCTCAACAAGGCACATCCTGCACGCGCCGATGCTTCTCATGCCTTTGAGATAGCAGAGGTTGGGGATATGAATCCCCGCTGATTCAGCGGCGTCAATGAGATTGGTCCCTTCAGGGACCTTGACGGCCTTTCCATCTATTTTTAAAGATACTGTCTTTGACATGTATGACCTCCCAATATATTTTTAGGGGTTAGGGATTGGGGGTTAGGGGTCGGTAAAAAAAACCAAACCCTGATCCCCAATCCCCAATCCCTGTTTTTTATACTCCTACCGGTTCCTTCACCTTTGCGTCAACGAGTATGATCGCGCCTGTCGGGCAGACCTTTATGCAGTCGCCGCATTTCTGGCATTTTTGCTGTCTTATCTCAAACGGGCGGTATCCGCTTTGAAAAGGTTTTTTCTTTTCGCCGTGGACCGCATTATAAATGCAGACGTCTTTGCACAATCCGCACATGTTGCATTTATCAGGGATTATCCTGTACTCGATAAATGCAACGCATGTTCTATCAGGGCATACGCCTTCAAGATGTTTTTTAAACACGTCCGTATCGATCCATTCCAGTATGAATTTCGCGGTGTCCTTGCCTTTCTTGCACATGGACGCTTCGAGCATATTTCCCGCGATCCTCCTGACAGCGGCCAGATCATCCTCATTGCCGATGCCGTCAGCGATATGCTGAAGCCTGACTTTCGCCTCATAAGAGCCGAGGGAGCACGGGAAGCATTTGCCGCACATGGGACCTGACAAGAATTCAGTTACATAGTAGAGCGCTTTTTCCACGGCGCAGCTTTTTTCATCCGCTGCTTTCTTGACGTCTTCGACCTTTAATTCTTTCTGTTCGTTCATTCTTTACCTCTAATACATATCTTCAGCCATATAGATTATTTCGGGCAGGACATATGAAACAAGGTCACGGTAGGTGATCATTCCAACGATCCTGTCTCCCTCAACAACCGGCAGATGTCTTACTTTTTTATTTGCGACAACCGATATGGCCGCGCTGACTTCAGTGGACGGAGTAAAGGTTATCACCTCGCGGGTCATGATGTTCTGTATTATCTCGTTTAAGAACGTCCCGCCCTTTGACAGGCCGCGGACTATGTCCCTCTCGGTGATCATTCCCTTTAATTTCTGGCTTTCGTCAACAACCATTACCGCGCTGATATTTCTGTCGTTCATAAGCTTTATCGCGTCCGCGACCCTGTGGTTGGGGGTCATGGCGAAAAGCTCATACGATGCCTTTGTTTTCATAATGTCGCCAAGCGTCATTTTTGCCCTCCTGTCTATTACCTCTATTTTGTCGGTAGAAACCTTGAATATTTCCTCAAGCGCAACATGTCTGGGCTTCTTTATCTTGACCGCCTTGATCGGACACGCTGTATAACAGGCCTTGCACTGGGTACAGGCTATGCGGTCAATCAGAAACCTGTTTTTCGTCTCGATGACGGCCCCAAAGGCGCACGCCTGTTTACACAAGCCGCATCTGAAGCATTCATTCTGGTCTATAACGAACGCGCCAAGCCCGCTGCAAGCGCCGGCGCGGCAGTACTTATCGTAAATGTGCTCCTCATATTCTTCCCTGAAATACTTGATCGTGCTGAGAACGGGGTTCGGTGCGCTCTGTCCGAGGCCGCAGAGAGAGGTCTTCTGAATATTCTTGCCCAGATCAACAAGTCTCTGTATATCGCCCGGCTCGCCTTTGCCCGATGTTATTCTCTGAAGTATCTGGAGCATCTGAGACGTTCCTATTCTGCACGGCGGACATTTGCCGCAGGACTCGGACTGCGTGAATGAGAGAAAGAATTTCGCCACGTCGACCATGCAGGTGTCTTCGTCCAGGACAACCATTCCGCCGGACCCCATCATGGAACCGACGGAGGACAGTGAGTCAAAATCAACGGGCAGGTCGAGATATGAAGCCGGTATACAGCCTCCTGAGGGGCCGCCTGTCTGGACCGCCTTGAACTTCTTGTCGCCAAGAATACCGCCTCCGATGTCAAAGATAATTTCTTTCAAAGTAATGCCCATCGGGACTTCAACGAGTCCGGTATTTTTAACTTTCCCGGTCAGGGCGAAAACTTTTGTGCCGGGAGATGTCTTTGTTCCAATCGAAAGAAAGTAGTCTGATCCCTGCTCAATGATAACGGGGACGCAGGCGTATGTTTCAATATTATTAAGATTGCTCGGATAACCCCACGCGCCGCCGCCAGGCTCGGAAAGCCTCGGGGGCCTCGGCCTGGGAAAACCCCTCTCACCTTCAATAGACGCGACAAGCGCAGTGGACTCGCCGCACACAAACGCGCCAGCGCCTTCTCTGATGTCCATGGTGAAACTGAAATCGGAGCCGAGTATGTTTTTGCCAAGCAGCCCCAGCTCTTCCGCCTGTTTTATGGCGATCCAGAGATTCTTGACCGCGAGGGGATACTCGTGTCTCACATAAATAATTCCGTACTGCGCTCCTATTGCGTACGCGCAGAGCGCCATTCCCTCAAGCAGGCTGTGCGGATCGCCTTCCATGATCGACCTGTCCATGAACGCGCCGGGGTCGCCTTCATCGCCGTTTGCGATAACAAATTTAATATGGCCCGGTGCGGATTTGGAATGCTTCCATTTTTTACCGGCAGGGAACCCCGCGCCGCCCCTTCCCCTGAGGTTTGCCCTGTCCACTTCAGCAAGGACCTCGTCAGGGCTCATTGTTGATAAGGCCTTCTCCAGTCCGGCATAACCGCCGACCGCGAGATAATGGTCAATATTGCACGGGTCAATATTCCCGTTATTTCTAAGCGCGATCCTTTTTTGTTTCTTGTAAAAGGGCACTTCTGTCATTTCCGGCACCGGCTCGCTGAGGAAACTGTCCCTGTAAAGCCCCTGCCTGTAAGGCATGTTGCCGAGAATGGAATAGCTCATGATCCAGGAAACGTTTTCAGGCTTGGTCCTCTGGTAAAAAATATCCATCGGCTCCACTTTTAACACGGGGCCTTTCTGGCAGATCCCCTGACAGCCGGTCTTTACAATCTCAAGGTCTATGCCTGAATTGGCAGCTTCCTTCTTGAATTCATCAATGACCTTGTGAGCGCCTGTAGCAGTGCAAGCGGTGCCGCAGCAAACCCTTGTCCTTAGCGTATTGGGTTTGAAGGTTTCCCGCGCAAGCTTCTGCCTCAGTTCCTTTAATTCGTTTGCGTTGTTCAGTTTTGCCATAGTTCCACCTTATTTTATTTAGGTAGTTAGTAGCAAGTAGTTAGGGGTGCTTTCTAATGACCTGCACATTACTAACTACCTTTTTCCCTTAACTACTGTCTACTTTTTTATCTCTTCAATAACTCCTTCAACCTTCTTCATGTCTATCTCGCCGACAACGTCTTCGTTTATTGTGGCTACCGGCGCAAGTCCGCAGCATCCGATACATCCCACCGTCTCAAGCGTCATCGCAAGGTCGGCAGTGGTTTCGCCTTCTTCGATGCCGAACTCATTTTTTATTTTATTGAGCACTTTGTCCGCGCCCCTGACATGGCACGCTGTGCCGGTGCATACACGCACTATCTTCTTACCGCGCGGTGAAAAATAGAACTGCTTGTAGAAAGTGGCGGTGCTGTAAACATCAGACATAGGGATATCAAGATTTTTCGACAGCCTTCTCAGCTCTTCTTCAGGGAGAAAATTGTGCTCTTCCTGTATCTTCTGAAAGGCGTGGATCAAGATCCCGCGTTTCTTCTGGTCTTCAGTTAAGACGCTGCCAACGTGTCCGATGATCTCATCAGTTTTCAGACTCATTGATACCTCCAACACCAGCGTGAGGCGCTGCCGCCCTTTCGATCTCTCTTCTTGCCGCCATATCCATGAGGACTCTCTCGGCCCCGAATTTACCGGGTTCATATTTTCTCAGCTTCAGGTTTACCCTTGCCTTGTCAATGTAATCCAGGGTCATAGCGAGCATCTTCTCCGGGTCCGGCTCAAAATGCAGCGCTCCCATAAATCTTTCAAACCATACTTCGGTCATGATCCTTGTGACTTCCTTGCTCGCGCCTACAGGAGATTCACCGCCAAATATTACGGGCACTCCTGACGCCGCAAAGTAGCAGCCGATGGCGATGGCCTTTTCAGACATCCATTCAGGGGCGATACCTACAGCGGGCATTCCGCCGATCTCTTCTGAAAGTCCGCCTTCTGCCGCCATCGCGGTTGCAATCGTTAAGATCCTTGAATTGTCAACGCACGAGCCTAAATGCAGGATCGGCGGTATTCCAATTGCCTCGCAAACTTCTCTGAGTCCGGGGCCTGCGTTTTCCAGCGCCATTTCCGGTGTAAGGAACCCTGCGGTGCCGCATGCGGCAGAGCCGCAGCCTGTTGAGACGATCAGGACGTCATTCTTTATCAACTCGGTTGCAATATATCTGTGGAGTCCCTGAGACGGCACCCTCGGATTATCGCATCCCGCAAGGCCGACAACTCCGCGTATTCTTCCTGCCATGATCGCGTCATTTAACGGCCTGAATGAACCGCGCCATCTTCCACCCTGCATGTATTCGATGTATTCATGCGAGAAGCCCGCGATGACAGGGAATTTATCTGTGATATGACTTCCCTTTGTGGTCCTGTTCGGATAATTGTCGATAGCCATTCTCACGATCTTCTCCGCTATTTCACGCGCATGGTGTTCTTCATATTCAACATGAACCGCTCCGGGTATCATCGCCTTTCTGCTTGTCGTGATTATTTTAGTATGGAATTTTTTTGACAGCTCGGTAATCGCGGGCATGATGCACTGAACGTCTACCGTCATTGCATCAACGAGCCCTGTCATAATACCCAGCTCCTGATTTGTAAAACCTCCGGCTGTCGGAATGCCGTGCCTCATAAGGACTTCATTTGCGGTACAGCACATGCCGCCGAGGTTAATGCCTTTTGCGCCTTTGGACTTCGCATATTCGATCATCTTGGGATCATATGTAACGTCAACGATTATCTCGGCTAACGAGGGCTCATGACCGTGAACGACAATATTGACCTCGTCTTCCTTGAAGATGCCGAAGCTTGCCTCCGCCTTGACAGGGCTTGGGGTCCCGAAGAGTATATCGGTAATGTCCGTTGAGATCATACATCCGCCCCATCCGTCAGCAAGGGCAACTTTTAAACCATGTGTCAGAAGGTGGTCGGGGTCGTGATCGACACCGATATTGGTCCTGTGCATTGCCTCGACAACTTCCCTGTCAATGCCACGGGGAACGATGCCCCATTTTCTCCATCTCTCCTGTGTCTTCTTGGGCGCCCTCGCAGCGTAATTGATCTCGCCGGTCTGACGGCCGAAGTCTTCTATGAATTTAAGGGCCACGTCTTTTGCAACATCGTTAACGGGTCTTCCTTCAAATTCAATACCGATAATGCCCGCTACTCTGTATAGTTTTTTCACGTCAGTGATCTTGAAATCTTTTGCCTCACCGGTTGCCGCCGCAAGCAGTGTCATTGCCATGTCTCTCGCGTGGTCGGAATGTGCTGAAGTGCCAGCCGCGATCATTCTGACAAAATTCCTCGCGGCAATCGTCGGGAGCTGTGCGCCGCAGACTCCGCGCCCTTCCTCCTCCGCGTTTTTACCTACAAGCCTGCACGGCCCCATGTGGCAAACCTTGCAGCACGCGCCTGATTCGCCGATAGGGCAGGGCTTGAGTTTTTCCGCGCGTTCAAAGCATGTATCTATCTTCTGCTCTTCGCCCCATTCGATTATTTTTTCCGCAAATGTATCTGCGCTTTTCATTGTCTTATCCATATAACCTCCATTTAAAGGGGTTGGGGATTAGGGATTGGGGATTAGTTTTTACTAACCCCTGACCCCTAACCGCTAATCCCTGTCTTTAGAACATCGGGTCCATCTCAAGCGCGGGATGTCCGACGCTTGCGAGGAATTCCATTAACTTTTCCGAATCTTCAGCAACGGATTCGTCCGCTATTTTATCAAGCAAGTCGGGCACTCCTTCTTCGGCTGCCCGTTTATTGAAATCTTCTCCGAGCCTTTCTTTCAGGTTCTTTGTCATCCACACGATCCTCCTGAGGCCGCCGTCGGCATAGAGGAATTTTTTGCTTGTAATGAAGTTCACGCCGATTCCCATGAAGCCGGGGTTCTGCGTGCCGCCGCCTACAGTCCCCGCAAGCGTGGAGAACTTCATTCCCGCAGGCGTCATGCCCGTGTGTCCTCTCTGCACAAGCATTATTCCATTTGCCTCAGGAATAATTGCAACGATACACTCAAAGCAGCCGCAGGATGTCATCGGGTTGTCCATGATCGTGTAGAGGTTTAAAGATTCCACCGCGCCCGCAGAATTACTTTTTAAATAAGTATCAACGCCGGCCCATCTGCCTCTCGTTGCGTCCAGTGCCTCGCCTTTGATGATCGGCTGGTTGCCGCCTGTCGGGTCAATTTCAAACGCAGCCTTTGTATCAAGCCAGTTGTACGCTCCGCACAGTCCGAGACGTTCAGGGCTGATAACACAGACGTGTGATGGAGCAAAGGACTGGCAGAGCAGGCATGAATAAAAGGTGTCCACTGATTCATCCGTCAGTCCTGCAAGCCTGTGGTCTCTTTCCTTGTAGACTTTCCGCGCTTCATCCTGTAAAGCAAGCACGTCCTTTTCATCCACATAGATCGTGACCTGTACTTTGTCCACGATTGACTTGAACCTGTTGTGCGTCATTACGTTATGAATTACTCCAAGATGCTCAAGGGTGATGCCGTCTTTATAGGCCTGGTTGCTGATCCTCATCCAGACGATATCGCGCTGCCCCATGTGCCAGAGCCCCTGCGCTTCATTAATGTTGTGATGGAGTTTCCGCTCGATGATCGCCTCGAAATCTTTCTGCATCTTTCGTCCGGCGACATCTATAACTACGGCCATAGGCATCAGGCCGCCTTTTTTGTACCTTTCCTCAACATCAGTGCCTACAATGACTACCTTGTTATCTTCGATCTCGTTAAGCTCTTTGGTCCTCACCCATTCAAAAGCAGGTGAGCGCTGTCCGCCGAACTCGATGAACATGTCTTCTTTCCTGATCCTTTCTCCCTCGAACGCCGGGCCGAATGATACCGGTATCGGCGGTTTTTCAACAGTTACCTTGAGGCCGCGCACTTCGATTACCTTTTGAACGATCTTGCTGTGGTCAAATTCTTTGTCCACGTGTTCATAGGTGCATACGCCTGTGGGATGAATTACGGGAACATCCGTGTCGCACACAGCAGGGAAGCCCATGTTTATTGCGCCCGCTCCGGTAGACCACTTGACGTCATCAAGTTCGCCAAGGACAAGGGCGAATGCGAAGACCCTGTCTTTCTGGTATTTGAGATGTTCTTTGTAGTCGCCGGGTTTCTTGCCGCCGAATATTAGCGACGCCCTTATTGCCCAGTCAAGCGCGTACAGAGTATGTTCAGTATCGGGGCCGAGCGGGACAATGTATGTCTCCCAGCCCAGCGCGACATTTTGTTTCAGAAGCTGACGCGTTACGCTGGTCAACTGTCCGTTTTTATCTTTTGCCTGGCCCGAAAGAAAGATCAGAATATTTTTTTCCTGTAACTCCCTGACGATTTTAACAGCTATCTCTTCATCGGGGGCTGCACCGATGATGGCTGCAAAGCCGGGCATCCTGCCGTCAACGAGGGCTATGCCGAGGTTTCTCTGAATGGTATCTGTAATGAAGCCGTTATAAACGTATCCTGTTTCAGGATCAGTCACAGGTTCAAGTCCATTGATATATCTCAACGCCAGTATGATCTCCTCGGCGAAAAGAGTTGCCATCCCTGAATCAAGCGCCTCGCCCAAATAGGGTTTCCAGAGTTTTTCCTCCGGCACATCATGCAGCATCTCTCTTGTCATACTGAGAGCGACCTTCATATCGGCCAGTGTTTTGACCGGGAAGGCCGTCATCGCATATATCATCGGGAGATAAAATGCGGTGTCCGGGAATTCAAATACAAAATCCTTGCCTTTCTCTGCAATAGCTTTCTCAAGCATATCCTCTGCTCTTTTTACGAGCATGTGTGCAGCCTTGATGGCGGCAGAGGCTATTATTTTTGACATTTCAACCTCCTGAATTATTTATAGTGATCAGTGTTAGTGAATAGCGCCGGTCAGGGGATTTTTTTTCTGACACTATTTACTGACACTGATCACTGCCTTTATTTACATTTCCTGCATGTGCCGAAAAATTCTATGCTGTTGCCTGTTACGTCGAACCCTTTTTTTAATTCGTCCGGCAGGCTGAGTTTGTAATCTTTATTTATATCGACAATGTTCCTGCATTTTGTGCAGATGAAATGGTGGTGTCTCGTGCTGTCAGGATCATATCGCTTTCTCTTGTCGTCGATCTTGAGCTCAATGACACCGCCACGCTTTTTCAATGCCTCAAGGGTGTTGTAGACCGTTGCAAAAGACATTGTAGGAAACTGCTTCTGGACCGCTTTATATATGTCTTCAGCCGACGGGTGCGTCTTGTTACCGTTCAGATAACTCAATATCGCAAGCCGCTGCGGCGTAAGCTTAATGTTCAGATGCCTGTACTTTTCCATGGCAAAATTCTCTTTAATACCAGATAATAAACATTATCACATAAGAATTCTTGCTGTCAAACAGCCTTCAGCATTTACAAACTTATTTCCAACTGACGGATGTCCTGCAATTTCAGGTCTGCCCGGAGTTATTATTCTCCGGCAAACGTTAATCAGGCGACGCGGCCTTTCAAGAACGTCGGGATGGCGTTCGCCTCTCTCGGTCCTACCGTGATCTTCCATCCCTCAAGCTTGTCTTCAAGCGCCCCGCTGAGGATGGCGACCTGCCCGGGAATAATGAGTTCCTTATGCTTTATCTGGCCTTCAATTCCGCTGTCTTTTATGAACTGCGCTATCTTTGCAGCGGTGAACTTGCCCGCTGCCCATGCCGTGAGCACCGAAAGTCCCTCGGAGTCCATAACGGCAAGACGGCTTGGGACCTTGCT
Organism: Nitrospirota bacterium; assembly: GCA_016214845.1. Classification (NCBI taxonomy): domain Bacteria; kingdom Pseudomonadati; phylum Nitrospirota; species Nitrospirota bacterium. The sequence continues at coordinate 23,501 of JACRMS010000004.1, forward strand.
GTTTTCTATTTCGCCTGAAACTATAAAGTATGTCAGCGAGAAATTGGTTGTTATCATCAGGGGCGACTCAGCGGTCGGTTCACCGATATTGTAAATCTTCTGCTCAACCTGCATCGGCACCTGCGGGTCAGTGTATATATTCTGTCTCAATGTGAACAGCACAAGGTTCTTCCATTTCTCTATGCTGCTGAGAATAACAATTGAGGCATACTTGGCGATAGCTACAGATGCAATGGTCGCTTCGAGAATGGAATCCTCGCGTATCACGCAGTTAAGGACAGGGAACCCGAGCGGTTTAAAACCTTTCTTAAGCGCTGACCGTCTGATTTGTGTGTTGTGCTCGAGGATCTCTTTTGCCGAATTTGCTCCGGAGTCAAGCACAATATCATTTACACCCAGCCCCTGTAATTTTTCCGTAAGCGCGCTCAAAGCCTCAAGACCCTGCGCGCTGGCGCAGAGCGGGACACCGTGTGTCTTGGCGATCTTTGCCATTGCGTCAGCGTTCTCATTAGTAGCGGCGTAGATGAGGGGCTTGCGTGCTGCAATTACCTTGACTGCAGCTTCTGCAGCGGCAGCGTCCTTGCAGTTCAGTATGATCGCAGCAGCAGGGGCCTTTTCAGCTACAAGTTTCACGGCCTTTTCATATTGCGCGCTGTTGTTTGATGCATATTCAATAGAGATGGCGTCAACTCTGAGCTTCTGTCCTACGCGGTTCAGTTCAGAGGTCGCGACCCCGGTCGCATTTTTTACAAGCTCATCATCGCTGAGGCTGTCTTTTATATTAATTGCCAACGCGCATGGATTGAAGAATTTTTTGTCATGCCTGAAAAGCACGGTCTCTCCGCCAAGCTTCACCGCAGTGTCTCCGGCGCCGAGAGCAAAGGTCCTTATCGGCGGGGCAGAGGCTTCGCCGAGGGTCTTTTTTGCTTCCTCTGAGACATCGGGACATTTTTCAAGCGCTATCTTGCCCTGGGCGAGCGACATTGCAAACGCAAGGCAGGTGGGAAAACCGCATTTTTTGCAGTTTGTCTTGGGGAGAAATTTAAATATCTGAACACCGGTTAATGCCATTTTGATCCTCCGTAAATTAGTAGTAAGTAGTCAGTAGTCAAGGAATGGATCAGGACTTTTCGCCTAACTACTTGCTACTAACTACTGTCTTCAATTTATGTTAATTCCGCTATCGTCTTTTCAACCGTCTCAATCGCCTTCGGATGTCTCATGATCAGAAGGTTTGTGCCGGCAATGATCATGCCTGTTGCCGTCATCGCTTCCCATGCTATTCCTCTTTCCGCGAGAGTGCCCCATTCAGGGACGTCGGATTCAGATGCAACCGTTTCTTTGACCTTCCATACATACATCCCGACGTCGCCGAGTATAGGCGGCTGCATGGTGGCGTCGTTCTGCATAAGACCGGCAAGCCTGATCCTCTCCATGACCGAATAGGTATATTCAAGACCGTACCCGAGCGCTGAACACATGGGGTCCGTTATCAGTTTTTCTTTATCAAAACCCATTTGAGTGATGAGGATGTTGAGCTGCTTGGCAAGGTTTATATCAAGCTCGGACATGGCGATTAATTTGTGGTTGTGGGCGAGCGCCGCGGCAACTATCGTTTTGTAATTTCCTTCCTGCGCCTTTCCAATGATGCAGTTGTATCCGCTTGCGGCCTCGGCAGCGGCAACAAGTACGGTTGCGTCTTTTTCTATATGATTGGAGCCGAGAATGATAAGCGGTACTTCAATGGCTGTCAGGACGTCCTTTATCGTCTTTGCCGCGTCTTCGGCAGAGCGGTTGTCCCTGTCGGGATGAGTGCTTACCAGCCTGAGCGCGATGGCTTTTGCCTTTAATTCATTCTGGCAGTATTTGGCCCATGTGACAGGATCGCCGCTGACGTCTTTGTACGCGTTTTGTACAGTGTCGGGCCAGTCAACGGGCGGGATGTCCTGGATCTCGTATGCGATAACAGGGCGGTTCAGGATCTCGCCTTCAAATGATAAAAAAGGAAGACAATTTTCTCCGCCGATATTAAGGGCTTTATCGCCTTTTCCAAAGTCAACATTTAAAACCTTGCCGCTGCAGGATTCTTTCGGAACAACGTATGACATATCAACCTCCGTAATTTTAAGCAATCAGCTTTAAGCTCTCAGCGATCAGCTTAAGAATTTTCTTAGCTGACTGCTGAATGCTGACCGCTGATAGCTGTTTTTACATTTCCAGATACGAATGCGCGTAAAGCGTTTTACCCAAGAAGACATCTGTTGTCTTCAGCGTGTCCATAAGTTCTTTATCAAGAGGGTTCATGATAGCTGCTGTCAGTCCTTCATACATTAATAATGTCAGATAGACCCTGTCTATAAGCCCCCTCATTTGTTTGGGTACGCCGTTTGAAATATTGCTGAGCCCCACGACTGTTTTCATGGGGGGATCATTTAATTCCTGAAACATCTTGATGGCCTTGATGGAATGCATCGCCTGATCTTGTGTTGTGCAAACCTGGAGAATGAGCGGATCAAGGAAGATGTCTTCAAGCGGCACTCCAAACTCTGCCGCCCTGGCCATGATCTCCGCTGCGATCCCGCATCTCTCTTCGGCATCAGCAGGCAAACCGCCTTTGCCAACGGTAAGCGCTACTATCTGGGCGTTGTACTTTGCCGCAAGCTCAAGCATTCCAAACCTTTCAGGATCATTCGATGTTGAATTAATGAGAGGTCTTCCCCACTGGTTATTGTGGGCCTTGAGGCCGGCTTCAAGCGCGGAAGCATTAGTGGTGTCCAGGCAGAGCGGAGCGTGGACTACAGCCTGAATGCTTTGCACCATCCATGTCATCAACTCCTCGCCTTTTTCCTCGGCAGGGCCGGTGTTAACATCTATAAAATGAGCTCCTGCTTTCCACTGCGTATTTGCAAGCTCCTGGATCGGCTTTGGGTCACGGGCGTTCATGGCCTCTCTTACTTTTTTGGCAATAACGCTGATTTTTTCGCCAATGATAATCATGCTTGTTTCTCCTTTTAGGTTTTTCTTGCAGTGAATACATAACTGCTTAGAAGCAAAGTCTAAAATTATAACATAAGGCAATTAAAAAAATGCATCGTTATTTGATAATAAAAAAAATAAATAGAGTGATCCCTAAAGGGAGGGATTTAATAAAGAACATGGTAATTAAAAGTAGTATATTAAGGGATATTGACGGAGTCCAATAATTCAAAAACCGTCTTCACAGCGACCGAATCAGAGGGCAGAGCGAAGACAGGCTTTCCTTCAAGGTCGAGGTTGAAAATATTTTCGTCTTCCGGGACGTTAAAGGCTTTTTCAAAAGGTAATCCTCCTGAAACATTTTTGAGCCTGTCAAAGTTTTCAGACGATATTCTATTTACAATTAACTCGCGTCTGTTTATGTCCAGGGCAAGCTCGTCTACGAGGTTGTTTATCCTCTTTGCCGTCTGCAGCCCTTTCTGGGTGGGGTCGCTGATCACAAGCAGGAGGTCGACTTTGTGAGTAGTGCGCCTGCTCAAATGTTCCATTCCGGCTTCATTGTCGATAACAACGTAAGGATATTTTTCGGAAAGCTTGTCGGTATATTTCCGGATAATATTGTTGGCTGCGCAGTAGCATCCTGGACCTTCCGGCCTGCCCATTACCATGAGGTCGAACCCTTTTGCCTCGATTACGGACTGCTGTACCTGGTAGTCAAAGAGCTGCTCCATGCTCATTCCGCCGGGACGTTCGGCGCCGCTGCGCACCTTGGCAAGAGACTCTTCACGCAAACCGCCGATAGTCGCGTGCACCGGCACACCGAGCGCTTCATTCAGACACGAGTTGCTGTCAGCGTCGACCGCGAGGACCGCCCTGCGTTTTTTCTCGACAAGGTAACGGACTGTCAGCGCCGCGATGGTCGTCTTGCCTGTGCCGCCTTTGCCTGCTAATGCTATTACGAATGCCATAGTTTTTAATGATACAACATATCAGTCTGTTTTTGTATCGTCCTCCAGCATCCTGTGCTTGGGCCTCTCAGCGTCATCATACTGGCCGCTTTTTACCGCCCACATAAAGAATAACCATGCCCCGATTCCGAGGATTATTGAAAGAACTATTAAAAAGTATATCGTCCACATACAATTCAGGGGGGTTAGTAGTTAGGGATTGGGGATTAGTAAAAAACCAACCCCTGACCCCTAATCCCTAATCCCGTCTGTTATCCTCCTTATCCGAAGAGAGTTCCCTACAACAAAAAGAGAGCTCGCTGCCATTGCCCCTGCGGCGACAATGGGGTGAAGAACTCCAAGGACCGCCAGCGGGATTGCAACCACATTATAGAAAAACGACCAGAAGATATTCTGTTTTATAATTGAGTATGTCCTTTTGGAAAGACCAATAAAGTATGGAATAAGCTTCAGGTCGTTTCTGACCAGCACCGCGTCAGCGCTCTCCATCGCGATGTCCGTTCCGCGCCCCATTGCCATTCCTACTGATGCCTCTGTCAGCGCAGGCGCGTCATTGATGCCATCACCTGCCATTAAAACGCGGCCGCCTCTATTCTGAATATTCTCAATTACATCTTTCTTTTTCACCGGCAATGCCTCTGATATTGCGTTATTAACCCCAACCGCCGACGCTATTGAGTCAGTGGTTGTTTTATTGTCACCGCTTATAATAAACGTCTCAAGATTCATCCCATTAAGTTTATTCACCGCCTCCAACGCTTCAACTCTAATAACATCGGAGATTACAAATACCGCCCTCACTGTTTTGTCCCACGCCATATAAACAACTGTATCGCCGTTTCTCTCAAATTGCAATATGTTTTCATTCAGAAACTCCGTCCCTGAATTATTCTCATTCATAAAAATCCTGTTGCCGATGAACATTCTTTTACCGTCTGCTGTCCCCTCAACGCCTTTTCCTGTTGTCGCCCTGAATTCTGAAACATTAAATTGTTCAAGCCCCTTTGCCGCCTCTGTTATTGCGTGTCCTATGCTGTGCTCCGACAGTCTTTCAATAGAAGCTGCAAGCGATATGACGTGTTCTTTATTTACATTGTTATCTAAAACGACAACTTCCTTCAGCACGGGTTTGCCGATTGTTATGGTGCCTGTCTTGTCAAATATCACGCCGGTCAATCTGCTCGCATTCTCGATCACGTCGCCGCCCTTGATCAATACCCCTTTTGATGACGCCATGGTTGTAAACATCATAACAGACAACGGGGTTGCAAGCCCCAGACTGCAAGGACACGCAATAACAAGCACTGAGATGCCTGTCATCAATGCGAGCTGCGCCGGCGCGCCGTTCAATAGATAAAACACGACTGTCAACGCGGATATTATCAGCACAGCGGGAACAAAGACGCCGACAATCCTGTCTGCCAGCCTTTGTATGTGAGGCTTCTTGTTCTGCGCGTCTTCAACAGCTTTGATAATGCCGGACAGCACGGTCTCTTTCCCTGTTGCGGTAACTTCAAATACCAGCGAGCCGTAAAGGTTCATGCTCCCTCCGATAACTTTTGAACCGGAGGTCTTCATAACAGGCCTTGATTCACCGGTAATAAGAGACTCGTCAACTTCTGACTCGCCGCTGATCACGTTCCCGTCCAACGGGATTTTTTCACCAGGAATGACCTGAATCAGGTCTCCCTTATTGATTGAGGAAACAGGAACTGTATCTGTGTTCTGTGTTCTGTCTTCTGTACTCTGTCTTAAAACTCTGGCCTCTTTCGGCGTCAGTCCCGATAATTTTTCAATCGCCTCCGAGGCCTTGCCTTTTGCGTTTACCTCAATATATCTTCCAAGCAGTATCAGAGTTATTATCATTGCCGATGTATCAAAATAGACCTTGCCGCCGGTCCGCATCTGGTAGATGCTGTATATAAATGCCGAACCTGCGCCAATGGTAATAAGTGAGTCCATGTTGAAGCGCAGATTTCTTAAGCCGCTGATAGTCCCCTTAATAAAGGGCATACCTGAGTAAAAGATAACAGGGATAGTGATAAGCATCGCGATACTTTCAAAAAGAAATTTGTCCTGTTGCTCGATACCCTGGAAATATCCCGCGTAAAGCGCAATGCTGAAAAGCATCAACTGTGACGACAGAAACCCGGCGGTCCCGAACCTGATGAGCAGGTCTCTTGCCTCTGCCCTTTGTGCCTTGAACCTTTCGGATTCAGAATAAGGTTTGGGAATGTAGCCAATGGATATTATCCTCTTGAGTATTTGCTCAAGGCCGACAAGCTCCGGCTGCCATCTTATTTTCGCTTTGTGGGTCGCATAGCTTACCTTCACATAATCAACGCCATTCAGCCTGCTCAATATTTTTTCATTCAGCCAGATGCATGACGCGCAGCGGACACCTTCTATGAAAATATCTATTTCCTTCTGTTGTCTGTGCTCTGTGCTCCGGGCTCTGTCTTCTGTCTTCTGTCTTCCGCCTTCAACATTCACGACATGTTCCGTAAAGGGTTTTATATCTATCTCTCCGGTAAGCAGGGATGCTGAGATGCCCGCGTCCTTCCACATCCTTTTTTCATAAAATTCGTCAAGCCCTTCTTCATGGATCAATCCGTATATGCCGCGGCAGCCGTTACAGCAAAATGTTTTTTTCATGCTGTCTATTTCGTCATAGACCGCTTCTCTTTCGGGGAATTCCAGCAGGCAGTGGTCGCATTTAAGCATTTGGATATATACCCTTCAAAAGAAAATACGCGCCAAGAGCCATTACGACCACCCCGCTTATCCTGTAAGCTATCCCTCTGGTCCTCTGGCTTGCAAACGTAATCACTACGCCGAAGAGGAGCAGGGCAGGGAGGGTCCCCACTCCAAAAAAGAACATGACAAGCATCCCCGAAAGAAGATTGCCTGTGCCTGCAGATGCAATAAAAGCGGTGTACGAAAGGCCGCACGGAAGAAATCCGAGCAGCAGCCCAAGCGGATAGAACCGCAAGACAGATTCACCGTGCAAAATACTTTTTCCTGTTTTCAGGACAAGATTATTATGCTTCTCCAGCCATTTCATTCCGCCCGCGATTCCTGAAATGCTCAGTCCCATGAGTATCATCATCAGTCCTGCCAATATTGCCACCATGTTCTGAAACCCTGATATCCTGCCTGCCACGTTAACAAACGAACCTGTAAGCCCCATTAAAGAGCCTACAAACATATACGTGGTAATTCGTCCTATATTGTACAAGAGATGCGGAAACACCACCCTAATAAAATGGGGATTTAGAGGGGTTGCTGATTGATGACTACTACGAAGAGTATAAGTGGCAACAAGCGGGCCGCACATGCCTATGCAATGGCCGAACCCGCCAAGCAGCCCTGTCGTAAATGCGAGAGTATAGCTGAGTTCCATCTTGATTTTATTAGTCCGCTTAAAAAACACTGAGGCACTGAGACACAGAGAAAAGCTCCGTGCCTCGGTGCCTCTGTGTTTAGATTATCACTTCACTTCAAACAGGTAACTCACCGTCGCAGCCTTGCCGTTTCGCTCAACAGTCACATCCGCCCTCCACAGCTTACCGCCGTGAGGACATACGGGTATGACACCTTTGCCTTCATATCTCCCATCCTTGACATGTTTGAGAGCAGGCCTGTTAACGCCCATGAACATGCCCGGCATTGTCAGGTCCACAGAGACCGCAGCATCGGTGACGGGTTTTTCACCCTCTTTAAGAGTGACGTTGAAAAAGAGGTCCGCCATCGGATTTACCGGTTTGGGATTGATGTCCAATATCACCTTAAGGTTATCAAGCTCTATGGTCTTTGCGCACGGCCCGGCATTGATATCGCAATCTGTTTTTGTCCCGGAAGCGGCATGTTCATGCTGCATCCCCCGACTGTTTAACGGCAGCAGAAAAAGAGACACTAACATCAGCAGGAAAAGTTCCAATTTCATTTTATTATACGTTATCATCTATACCACCCCCTTGCTGTTTAAAAAAGGCGCGTATTTTTTGTCCTCTCCCATGATGTGATCAATAAGCCATTTGTTAAGGAAATTCAGGGTACGGGCAGTGACTATAATATCTCCATGATCAAATTTGTCTTTGAGTTCTTTCACCTGTTTTGTTAAATCACTGTGCAGTTTTTTATGCTGCATGTATTCCGGATACCCGTGTTCCTGGAACAGCTTTTCCTCTGTAAGAAAGTGATAGACCGTATAGTTCACAAGCTCATTTAATATTATGCCGATTACGTCCTTTCCCCTTCCTATCCTCATTTTGTCGAATAGATTATTTATGAGTTCAATAAGCTTCTGGTGCTGCGTGTCAATCTCTTTTATGTTGACGCTGTATTCTTCATTCCATGTTATGAATGGCATGGTTATTTCCCTTCTTAGTTTTAATTCTTTCAGTTATCTGCAAATATTCTTTCTTCCAATAACGCATCCTTGCCTTTCCGCCCTACGTGTATCTTCATGTCCCAATATCCGTACAGAGGGAAGTTGACCGCAGCGGTGTATAATCCTTCATGAAGTTTAACGGTCTTATAATCTTTATCGTACGCGTTTGTTGACGGCCTGCTGACTATCAGGGAGACAGTAGCGTCGGAAAGCGGTTTTCCTTCTTTGTCAAAAACAGAGATACTGACCTCCCCGTCACCTGTTTTAATTTTCCCGTTATTGATGACAGCGCTCCAGCCCAATTCAGACTTGCTGTCCTGTATCCTGTCCCATAACAGACCCTGTTCGTAAGGCTTCTCAACTACAACTCCGTCAAACATCTTTTCACCCACAATAATTGATCCGCCCACAGCGGAAAGCGCAATTATGGAAACGATAATAATTAAAATTTTCATTTATACCTCCCCCTCATCCCTCCGGAATAATAAAATTGGCCTTTTTGACCACCTCAACTCCCGGTGAATCTTTAGAACGGATAGATATATCAATGGCCTCAATATTTTCTTTCACGGATATATGTTTTAAATGAACGTAGACAGGGATTTTTTTAATGCTTCCAGCGGAAAGCCGGACACTGTCCGGGGTTATTTTTATTCCGTCCCCTTCTACTTTTGCGTTAATCTCAAGCTCCACATCCGACCTTCCCCTGTTCTTCACGGACAAGGTGTATGAGTTTATCACTCCGCCGTCTGCCGCGATGCGGGGCGGGAAAGAATAATTCGGCAGAACGGTCATATCAATGGCAACGCGCGTCAACAAAAGATAGATAAAGAAAACAAGAAAGACAGTGGTGACCGAACCCAGCAATACAGCATTCTGGCGCAGTATCCTTCCGGTCTCTCCCGGCAGTCCGAAGAAGTAACCTATCAGAGAGTCCTTCTTCCTGTGCCCCATCATTTTTGTACATGCATCGATGCATTCTGCACAGCTTATACAGGCCGCGTTCAGGCCTTCCTTTATGTCAATCCCGACAGGGCAGGTCCTTACACACGCCATGCATTTCATGCATTCTTCCTTTCTCCTCGGGTCAAATGAAATTACAAGCGTTTTACTATCGAACAGAACGCTCTGCAGTTTCGCATACGGACAGACGGTAGCGCAAAACTTGTGTCTGAGCAGGATGAAATTCAGGGATAATATCCCCGTTAAAACCAGCCAGAATCCCCAAGTCACACTTCCGAGATTTCCCTCCATGACCTCCGGGATGAATTCATATGGGGAAACGAAGTACCATATGAGATTTGCCGCGACTAAAACACTTATCAAAAACATCGCCGGGTACGAGCCCAGTTTATATGCCGGCCTTTTTGACTTCGCCTTGTCCACAAACCGGGTGAAGTCGACGATCACTGTCTGGGGGCAAAGCCACCCGCACCAGATCCTTCCGAACATCAATGTTATAAATACAACCAGGAAAGTAAGAAAAATTATGCCGATGAGGACGATGAAAAATTCTTCCATCCAAATGCTTGCGCCGAAGAAGTGCAGTCTCAGTGAAGGGACATCAAACCTTAACGCGCTCTCGCCTTCTATCTTCAGGAAAGGCAGGCCGACAATAAGAAACGCCTGAGCAGCCTCCACAACGCGTCTCCACGGTTGTATCCTCTTAGTCTTCGTCATCAAGCATTTTATACTTTGCTTCTTCGACTTTTTTGTGCCTCTTTTTTGAATAGTAAAAAACTATTATCACCGTAAATGCGACAACGAGCGTGACACCAAAAACAAAATATGCTATCTCCTGAGGGTCCATATGTACCTTGCTCACTTTTTCCGCACAGAAGCAAAATAAAGATAAAGCACCCCGATCACGGCGATAGTTGTGAATCCAATTGTTGCTATAACAGATATGTCCATAAAGTTGACCGTCCTTACTTCTTTAAAGATTCTTCGTATGCTTTTTCCTGCGTCCATCCTGTAATCGCCGGTGTGTAGGCTGTAAAATAAAAAACACTCCAGAGTATCAAACCCCAGAAAAGTATCAGCCATCCGACAGGGAGCTTGTTTACTGTTTCTTTTGCTTCAAACTCTTCCAGGTTGTCCAGTTCTTCTACCATGAATCCTCCTTATTAAAGGTTTTCCCGCAAAGGGGGCACGTGGCATCGTCCTCGTCATTCCACATTTCAACGTCCGCTCCGCAATGAGGACATTTTACATCCGTTGGAAACGGGGCTGCCTTGTCAGAGCATGCGGGCTTTTCTTTAAACCTTTGACTGTTCCCGTTCATTTGCCTTCCTCCATCCGTCAGCGGCAAGCTTTTGCATTCTTTCGATACCCCACTTTTTGATCTCCTGAAAATATCTCTTGGGGTCTGTTTTTGCAAGCTTTAAAATCTCGCTGCGTTCGGTTACAGAATCTATGTGGTCCGTCGGATAAACCCCTCTCCACGTGCAGTAACCTTCGTCAAAGAGCATATCAGGCGTGATCTCCGCAAAAGGGATATTCTTGCCCATGAACCTTGCGATGTCCATGTCAAATTCTATTATCCAGCCATTGTCGTTGACCATAGTCGCCGGGTCATGCGGAACGTCCGTTGAACAATCGGGGCAGTAGAGCCTGTTTACGATTTCTACGGGCATTACCCCGTCCCTTAAATTAAAGCTTGCAGTGCTGCCGCCGCAGCAGCAGCTCTTTTTGTAATCCATACACATCTTGTTTGAATCCTCCTTTATTTTTTCTCTGCGTCCTGTATCGATCTGATATATGAGACCAGAGACCAGATTTCATCTTTTTTCAAAGTGTCTTTAAAAGCGAGCATACCGCCTTTTGCAGTGCGCCCTTCTTCTATCATACCGGGGGATGTCCCGTTGTTGATTATTTCAAAATAGTCATCGTCAGGCACATCTCCCTCAACGTACAGGAATTTATTTCTGTTCGTCAGGTCAGGGCCGATGTCGCCTTTTGCATTCTCGCCGTGGCAAACAGCGCAATGTTCTCCAAAGAGCTTTTTCCCAAGGGCAATTGCCATCGGATCTCCTGCAAGCGGATTTGGAATATGCTGTTTCGCTGCAACTGCGGGTTTTGCCGCGGGTCTCTTGGCAACTGAAGTGCCGATCACTTGCACGTACGAAACCAGCGCGTCAAGCTCCGTCCTGTCTTTCAGCGCAGTAATATCTTCGGGCGTATACGGAAAGTTCAATGCCTTCATATGCGCTTCGACATCGGCAGGGTCAAGTATATTGTTTTTCAACCAGTTGTAGGACGGCATGTTGGAATCCGCAAAGAAGGCCCTCGGGTTTTCAAAATGCCTGTAGTGCCATGCATCGGCGTATTTACCTCCGATACGGGCGATGTCAGGCCCGGTCCTTTTTGATCCCCACAGAAACGGATGGTCATATGCGAACTCTCCGGCCTTTGAATATTCACCGTATCTCATCACCTCTGTTTTAAGAGGCCTGACGGTTTGGGTGTGACAATAAGCGCATCCCTCTCTCTGATAAATGTCCCTGCCGGCAAGCTGTAAGGCAGTAAATGGTTTCAGTGTTTCAAGCTTCGGATGCATCTGCCGGGTGAACATCGGATAGATTGCGGTAACGATACTCCCGATCAATACAGCTACAGTAGCAACTATCGCAAACAGTATTGGTTTTCTATAAAGTTCGCCTTTCATCATGCCACCCCCTGCGCTCCTGACGCCGCCAGTTCCTTGCCCCTGCGGATCGTCATGTAGATGTTATAGATGAAGAAGAGCATCCCGACGGTAAATATAATGCCGCCGATGGTCCTCATCTTCCAGAAAGGATAATTTCTTACAAGGGTTTCAACGAAGGTATACTTAAGTGTTCCGTCCGGATTAACCGCCTTCCACATGGCGCCCTGCTGAATGCCGGTAATCCACATTGTAATTGAATATATGAGCTGGCCTATGAGTACGAGATAGAAATGAGTGTTGGCGATCTTTACGCTGTATATTTCCGTTTTATAAATTTGCGGAATGATGTAGTACATCGCGGCAACTAATACCATCGCATCCCACCCCATTGCTCCCATATGCACATGTCCGGGGACCCAGTCAGTATAATGGATTAACTGACTCACCACTCTTAATCCCTGGGTCGGTCCCTGTATAGTCTGGAGTCCGTAAAACGTTATCCCGAGTATGAAAAATTTTGTAAGGTAGTTTGTCCTCATCTTGGACCAGTCGGCGCCGACGGTATAATAACCGTTCACCACCGAACCCCAGGAGGGCGCAATGAGAAACACGGTGAAGGCGATTCCGAGTGTTTGTATCCAGTCAGGAAGCGGCGTGTAAACAAGATGATGGGCGCCGGTCCAGAGATATGTGAACACCAGCGACCAGAAAGCGATGATTGATAATCTGTGGCTGTAAATCGGCATCTGTGTTGACTTGGGCAGAAAGTAATAGAAAATGGCAAGCACCGCCATTGTGAGCTCGGAACCGACAGCGTTATGCCCGTACCACCATTCAACATTAGCGCTGTTGACTCCAGCGAAAAGATGATAAGACTTAAACAGCCCTGCTGGAATTGAAAGGTTGTTAACGATATAAATTACCGCAATGGTTATCAGTGTGGCGATGACATACCAGAGCGAGATATACATCTGCTCCTCTTTCCTTTTGATAACAGTTCCGAGAATATTGATTGAGAACAGGACCCATAAAATTACGACTCCTATATCGAGCGGCCATTCAAGTTCGGCATATTCGATGGACTGGGTCATCCCCCAGAAAAGCGTTAGCGTAGCCAGGGCTATGGCTGCGTTAAACACATACAGGGTAAGTCTTGCAAGTTTCGGGAAGAGAAGAGGGCGCTTTGCAAGCCTCATCGTTATATAGTAGAAGATTCCCATAATAGCCCCCAAAACAAGTCCGAAGGCTAAAATGTTTGTGTGTATCACCCTCAATCTTCCAAAGGTAAAATAAGGTGAGATGTTCCACGCAGGACTCCACATCTGGATCGATACCCATATCCCTGCAAGGATGCCTACAACGCCCCAGAAGATAGAGGAAGTGATGAACCCTTTGACCGTTTGATTATCATATTGATAATCATTCATGGTTTACCTCCTCTTTAAAAATTGTTATTAAAGTTTAAGAGCTTCTATTGTTTATCTAATATCACAGTTTAAGCCTAATGACAATCTCTTTTTATGACTTTCTGAGATTTTCTTATACCCGCTAGTTTTGCAAAAGTCCAGCTCTTCAGGCGGTTTTTTATATCTTTCCGCAGTTCAATCCAAACAGGATGTACAGAGCAGGAAGAGCTGAACCCGCACATTTTTTTATCAACGGCGCATACATTCATCGCAACAGGGCCGTCAATGGCTTCAACGACATCAAGCAAGCTGATCTCCTCCGGTCCTCTTGCAAGTTGAAACCCTCCTTTGACCCCGCGGGTCGAGTTTACTATTCCTGTCTTCATGAGGCGCTGGAGGATCTTGGCGAGAAAGGTTTTCGGCACAGACATCTCTCCGGATATCTCATCAACACTTGATACCCGGTCAATATGTCTTGACAGGAAAAGGACGCATCGTACAGCATAATCAGCCTTCCTCGTTATATGCATATTCATTTGCCATTAAAAAATCTGCCGAGCAGTCCGTTAAGCATCTGGGCATGTCTTGCCTCATCCCTTGAGGACTCGTCAAAAAGATCATGGGCTTCATCGACATTCACCTCTTTTGCCTTTACAGCCGCCTCTCTTTTCCCTCTGTTTGCGTTTATCTCTCCATTGAGCATTTTTTCGAGATTTACTTTAGTGTTGTCAGAGATAAGCCCGTTCAGCTCGGCATATCGCGCTGCGTGGTCTGCCTCTTCAAATGCGATTCTTTTAAGGGCCTCGGCTATCTCTGCATATCCCTCTCTCTGCGCCTGCCTTGCCATTGCAAGGTAGAGCCCGACTTCATATGTTTCACCTTTAAAATTTGCTGTTACGGCATCCTCGACGGGTGTGCCTTTGGCTACGCCAAGTTTGTTTACGTTTACGAGTTCCATTTTATCCTCCTTATTTAAATAGGACCAATTTAGTCCTATTTAAACACAGCCAAAAAAATTTGTCAAGAAAAAAAGTGCATGTATGTGTGCGATGTATTTTTAGAATGGAAACTGAGAAGAACGCAGTGTATTGACGAGCTCTAAATAATCTTTATGATCATCCAAAAGCTGTACTGCAACGCCGTCGAAAACATCATTTGATTTTGTCATCCTGATCACTTTGACGGGAACATTCAACAGTTTGTCGTTATGAGATATATATATTTCGATTTTTGAATCAAAAGGGAAAGACATCTGTTTTGTGCTGATAAACATTCCGTTTTCAGAGAGATTTGTTACAGTGCCGCAATAGTCTGTGTCCCCGCAGTAAAATCTAACGCTTATATTTGACGGTACCCTGTCGAAAATTCTTCGATTCATATAATTCTATCCAGAAACTTATTAATGCAATTTACCGAATCAAGATCAATCAAATATCAACCTTTCATTTTATCTATCCATGTGTCATAGGCAAAATCCAGTATATCGATCTTTGCTTCTTTATCTATTTCCTTAAATCTTATTCCTGTCAGCCATCTGTCGTTAAGCCGCTGTTTCCATATCACATCCCCCACTACATGGGCGTAGAGATCTTTCTTCGGGAGTCTGATCCTGAATTCCATGGTGTCATCTAATTGAGAATCAAGATTGTTTGATTCAATGCAGCATCCTTCGCGTGAAAAATTCTTTATCACGCCGGTTGAATGTCCACCTCCGTTTCCTGTAGAAGGTAATATTACATCAAGGGGAACTTCAAACCGTATATATCTTCTTTTATCTATAAGCATTATGCCACCTTAAATGTAAAAGAAACATATTTAGTAAATAGCATATCAAAATAATAATATCAATGATAAAATATGCAATAAATGAATTTCCTTTCATATGTGAATATTGCAAATTCAATGCCATTTGTAATGATGTAATTTATCAAATAGTTAGCTCATTGGTATGTGTGAAAGCAAAGTTGGTTTTTTGACAGAAGGGTTTATCCAGACAATAGCATGACATATTATCAGGAATGAAATTTCAAAAATTGAAAGGATGTTGTTTGCCCTGAAGTAAATGTCGATTATGTCAGTAGAAGAATTTATGTCCAGTGTCAGTCCGATTGCATTATTTTGAATCTTTGCAATTACCGGCATTGCAGGGAAAATAAACAGAGAAGGCCTTCTTCATTTTATCAATGGCTTCCAGCTGAGTCTTTCCCCTGGCAGAAAAGCCGGATATTTTATCGCTTTTAACAATCCAATCTCCATCGTCATCCTGATAAACAAGCAGTTCCTTCATTCGAGCAGTTCAGCCGATACCAGGTCAGATGTTATTCCGGCATCTATGCCTTTCAGGTCGTTCTCCGAGATCCCCAGTATGTCGAGGGAAGAATGGTCAAACGGGTAAGCCGGGTCTTTTTTCGTCGGGCTGAAAATTTTTTTAGTAGTAATGTAATCCGCTATATGTATAACAGCTACATGTTTGCGGTTCCTTTTTGCAAGTGAGGGCGTATGATGGTGCAAAGTTGTATCTAAGACTGTTCCAGGCAAATGCCATTCATCGGCAAGCCATGAGCCGATTTCAGCGTGTGTAAAATCCAGGACCGTTTTTTCCGCGTCGAGCATGGAATTTCCCTGTTCAATTAACTCCAGCACCTTCCGGTAGGTCTCGGAAAAGTGCCTGTTCAGGACTAAATATCCAATATCATGCAGTAAGCCGTTTATCAATATTTCTTGTGAAAATTCTAACTTGAGTTGCTGAGAAAGCAACCCTGCTGTAAATCCAACTGATACTGAATGATTGAATATCCTTTGATAATCAAAATCTGTCCCGCGTTTACCGTCATCAAGGACTGTCATTAAGGATATTCCAACGGCTATATTTTTGACGTTATTAAAACCTATCCTGAAAATTGCGTTGCCCAGAGTTTTCGTAGGTGTTTTGGAGGCAAAGTACGCTGAGTTGGCAACGCTGAGAATTTTTGCGGATATCGCAGGGTCATTCTCGACAATCTTCTCGAGTTTGCTTATTGATACCAGGTCATCGCCGACAAGGCTTAATATTTGCTGGGCAATAACCGGGATGGTCGGAAGAGTTTTTATTTGTTGAATATAATGTTTTAATGATTCTTCCATAGTCACATTGTACTTTAATCATCTTATTCTTGGCAAATATAATCGAGTATAGCAAAGCGGAATGGAAAGTCAAGAATGGAATAAGAGTGGATTATGAATGTCCTACCATGACTCGCTTCCATTACTGCTGCTGTTGTGATCGCCGCAAGAGCTGTTTGAAGAGTAGCAGTTGCTCTTACTGTAGCTGCCGGTTGCCTTAGTGAACTTCCTCAGATACACTGTTCCTCCGCCGTTACCGTCAGGTGCAAGTCGTGCAGGCAGGACTGTGAGCGGAGTGGCGCTATTTGTAGCGCTTATCAGTCTTGAGACTTTACCACCATGCGGTACGCGGATGTGGCATCCGACACAAGGTATGGACTGATGCGCGCTGTCTGAAGTGTGTGGCGCTACGGCAATGTTATGACAGTTCAGACAGAAAAGACCGTCGTCGGTGTTCTGGCTGGTAGCTCTGTTACTGTATGTCCGGAACGTTCCGGAAGATGTACCGTTATTCGACGCTAATGTGTACGGCCAAGCCTTATTCGTTCCTCCCAGCATCCACTTCACGGAAGAACCGTGAGGTCCGGTTGAATTCGCAGAATTGGTTTTATGACAGTCAGTGCAATACATTGTCTGTCCAGGTGTCCAGCCTCCTGCAAGTGCAGTTGAACTAAGCACGCTCGATCCTGACCCGGAGCTGTTCAGAGCCGCAACTACAGGATGGAATGACTTATTCCCCAGATTAAAATCAAGCCCTACATCGGTCCAGGCTGCAGCACCCGTTCCACCCCAGTTTGTAACATTTGTATTCGCTCCGGAGTGACACTTGTAACAGATCTCATACGCTTTCGTTGCGCTTCCCAGGATATATGTTGGCGCCGTCCAGTTGGTCAAAGTTGCTGAAAAAGGTAAGGCATTAGGCATTGTCGCGTAACTGTCATTTGTTGTGCCTGAGCCATTCCATCTGTATGTTGCCGTGTATGTCGTAGCTGTTGCTCCCCTTGAGTCTATTTCGAGTTCTACGACTACCCTGTCTCCAGTATTAAGCGAAGCTGTCCCGCCTGCAAGTGTCCATGAGTATGCCGCACTTGTTGTTGTTAATTCAGAACCATAACTTGTAGGGGCGACAATTACGGTCCCCTTGGTGTTATTTGCGTTCCAGACATATATAGTGGCGCGCATGTAGGCGTTTGCGCCAGCATTGTTTTCATCGGCCCATATTCTCAATGTCCAGTTACCGGCTGAAATGCTGGAAGAACTCGAAACCGCAGGCGAGATGAAGCTCGTCATTCTCCAGTACTTTGGATTGCCTGTGTTATTAATTGTCACTGTCTGCGTTTGCGCTGCCGAACCCTGTGCCGTCAGCATGTTACGTGACTGCCATGTACCTCCCTGGAAAGTGTCGGTTGAAGCCGTGGCAGTCGGTGTGGGTGTAGCCGGGATAGTATCCCTGAAATACAGAGTGCTCGAGTTTGCTGATATGACTGCTCCGTCCACTCCTCTAAGGATATCTGAAACCACATTCGTTCCTTGGGTATGTTTTGCTGATCCTGCGGCATGCATATTATGACAGTCGGTGCATTCAACATGTTTGTTCGCGCTTATATAGTCCAGTGTCTCGTCGTCGTGTGAAGGTTTATGTAAGCCGCTGTACAGTGAGACGTTATGTCCGTAACCGGTCTTTCCCGGATCATTATAGGTAAACGGTACGCTTCCAGGAAGTTGGAGACTGCCTGTAGCGCCGCTGCCGAAATAATAAGCTATCGTATATGTGCCGCTCATTGTAACAGAGACCGTCTGTATCTCGATATCTACCGAGATCTTTTCACCTGCGTTTAGGGTTATAGAGCTGGCAACAGGGATACTTACGGAGCGTAGACCACCCGGTGCCGCTGCGGTTGAAAACTCCATGGCATGCGTGGCAGCGGCAATTAAAGTTGTTCCCTTTGTGTCATTGGAATTCCACTTGTAAATCATATAACGAATATTTGCGTTTGCAGATGTGCTGCTTTCCCGCGAGTAAATGCTTATAAGCCAGTTACCTGCCGGTACTGTAGTAGTTGTAGCAACAACAGGAGATGTAAACGTAATTGCACCCCAATTTTTTGTTCCGGTAGTAACTGACAGCGACTGACTATAGCTTTCATAGTTTGTTGACGTTGTCCACGGCGACATAGACCTGCCTATCCAGGTCCCGCCTTGGAACGTGTCGCCTGATGAATGCGCATTCGGCATTGGCTCAGAAGGAGTTTCAGTGCCTGAGGGTTTAAAGTACAATCTGTCTGTCGTGCTGGTGGAACTTGCGGGACGTCCACCAGTTGTCTGCATGACAGTAAAGATATCCTGTGCCGCTGTACTCATGTTCGTGGCATTATAATAATCCCTGTTTGCTACTGATTTTGCAGTACCTCCGCCCGGATTCGTGTCCGTGCTCTTGCTGTGACAGCGGAAGCAGAGGTCTTCTTCTTCTGTCTCTGACGGAGCTGAGATACCGAGGTTGGCCTGCAGTCTTCGGATTGAGCCGACATGCACTCCGAACCTGTTTGTGTTGGAAGAATCACCGCTATATTGTCCCTGGAATGTGTTCGACTCATTTTCCTGAGTATCATGACATTTGGTGCAATTTGCATTGAAGGTATATCCGCTGTTTGTATAACGTGACGTTACAGCATACTGATGCTTTGCGTTCGTATAATCGGAAATTGTAATGACCGGCGTCCTCGTTACATGGCTTTCCGTCATCCTTCTTGATGTATCTTTAAGGATTTCCTGCTGATGGCAACTTACGCATATGCCTGTGCCTGTTGCTGCATTGAAATCGGTATTAGTGAATGTTGTAGTATCGTTTGCATCCGGAATAACATTTATGCCGATCCTCAGGACGTTGGCCCTGTTTGTGGAATTGCTGTTGAGCAGCGGACTGAATATGTTATGGTCCACATGGCACATCAGACACATCCTGTGATCGGGATTTTCACCGGTTGTTGCATCGCCCTGTGGTGTTAATTCAGGATAGTGGTCGGCTGCTGTAGAGTTCATCGCGTGATGATAGCTTGCAGGTGATGTCATATCGATGATGTGACAATCTGTGCAGAGATAGTTGGTTGCCGACCATGTCTTCTGCGCGGCATCTGATGCAGGATGACACGAAACATTCATGCATTTTTTCGTGCCCTGGTCATAAGACCCGATTGTCACTGTGGTATCTGTCCCGTACCATGTTTCGCCCACGCTGCCGAAGTCCCAGTACGTGCCGCCTCCATCAACGTCATAGACGCCGTTAACATGTTTGGTCCAGTCTGCGATTGATGTGTTTGTCGTAGTTGTTGCACCATGACAGTTGACGCACTGAATTTCATTTGAAGGCGTTGTCTGGGTCGAGGTATGGAATATGTGGGCATTGCCCTTTGGCGAGCCGGAGGTATATAGCGGTGTGGCCTTTCTGTAATCTGAATACGTTGCATTGCCGTGACAGACGTTGCAATCGGTTATGCTGCCTCCATACCAGTTGGGAGAAGTTTTATCAAAATCCCCGTTGCCCTGCGAATGACAGTATGCGGCGGAGCATGTTACTGATACGCCCTGTGTCTGGCTGTAACCTGATGTGTCGTCAGAAACACCGTTTTTAGACTTCAATGCGCCGCCGTGGTTTTTATTAAGCGTAATGTTCAATGTTCCGTTTCTGTGATTAGCTGTATCAACTGGATGACAGTTGCCGCATCCAAGGTCAACACTGGTTGTCGTGTTGTTTACCGCTGTGCTGCCGTATGCAATTGCCGCAGTCTTCACATGAGCGTTGTGAGCCCCTGAAGTCGGCAGTGCATTATGACAGGTGCTGCATCCCGTTCCTGAAGACCCCCATGTAGGGGTTGTCTTGTAAGTTCCAAGACCATTGCTGTGACAGTATGCTGTTGTACAGGTTGAAAAAGCGCTACCCTTTGTCTTGTTTTGTAGATAACCAAGATCGCCTGAAGTTAAAGCGTAGACATCGATATTTTCGTCAAGATGTTGATCAGGAGCCGTGGTGCCTTGCACTGCTCCCTTATGGCAATTGGCGCAACTGACTCCGCCCGCTGCAAGATGTATGCTGTGGCTCCCTGTAGCGGGCGCGGCAGCGTGACATGCAGTGCAGGCAACTGGTGAACTTCCCCATGCTGGAGTTGTTACGATGCTGCCTCTTCCGTTGTCATGGCATGATGCAGTTGAACATGTGCCGTAACCGTTACCAGGAGTACCTGCTGCTGAATATGAATTTGAAACCTCTATTAACCTGTCAACGTGATTTACTGAATTGTATAACGATGCATCATTTGATGCTCCCGTATGGCAGTCGCCGCAGCCGTTTACCCCCGTAGCGCCAAGATGAGCGCCGTGGCTGCCGGATGTTAAGCCTGATGCTTTTGTGACTTTGTGGCAAGTTCCGCATGTCGCGCTTGAAGAGTCGCCCCATGTCGGGATTGCGTAAGTTGGAGTTACGGAGCTCCCGTTTGTTGTGGACTGCCCTGTGCTGTGACAGTATGCTGTTGTACATGTTGTAAATGCACTACCTTTTGTCTTATCCTGAGGATATCCAAGGTCGCCTGCAGTTGAAGCATAAACATCAATGTTACCATCGCGGTGCTGAGCAGGCGCAGTTGAGCCCTGTACCGCTCCGTTATGGCAGTTACCGCATACGGACTTGTTGTATTGTGTTGTCACCACATGTTTTTGATGACTGCCTGTGCCCGGTATTGTTGCATGACATTCAGAACAGTCGGTTACGCTGGTACCCCATGTCGGTGTCACAGTGAGAGTGCCTGTTCCATCATCATGACACGATGCTGTTGAACACGTCCCATAACCATTGCCCGGTGTTCCGTCAGCAGTGTAGGAGTTTGCTGCATCAATCGAACCATTGACGTGATTTGATGAGTTATATGATGAAGCGTCATTTGACGCCCCTGTGTGACAATCACCGCAGCCGCTTACTCCCGTTGCGCCAAGATGCGCAGAGTGACTGCCGGAGTTTAATCCTGACGCTGCTGAAACTTTATGACACGTGCCGCATACAACGCTTGACGGATTATCCCATACCGGTGTTGCATAAGTAGGGGTTGAAGAATTTCCATCTGTTGTTGATTGTCCGGTGCTGTGGCAGTATAAGTTCGAACAGGTCTTTGCTCCTGTAGTGGAAACCATGGTGACAGGGGAGGTTGATGATGTATTGTAACTTACTCCTGATTGACCGTTATATGTTCCTCCCTGATAAGCCCCGCCAAACAAAGAAAACCCCATTGTTATTGTTAGAGAACTGTTGTGAGTTGGGCCCAAACCGGCGCTGTTATAGTGACATGTTGCACATGCATAGCCTTTAGTATTTGCATGCAAGTCATGAGCTCCGGCAGTTGAGGAACCGGTCGTGCCGTTATTACTTGCCAAGCCGTTTGGCCCTCCAACAGTATTAACAACCGGCGGATAACCATGACAGGTATCACAGTTGTGTCTGAAGCCTTTCGTGTGAAGGTGGCATGCTGTGCATTTTACTCCCGAATTATGAGAATGATTTCCTGCCGCGCTGTTTTTATGATATGTTGTTTGCGTGTGGCAGGCTTCGCAAACGCCGTTATAAGTTGAGTCTCCATCCGCAAATGAATTTGTCCCGGTTGAATAATAAAACTTAACAGACTTGTTTCCGCTATTTGGAGTGGTGACAGTGCTTCTGATCAGTTTCCCATACACTATCGCAAATGTATTGCCGGAGCTTGCTTTTGTTAAATCTACAGGGCCTGCAATAGTAAGCGTGTCGCCGGTATTGCCTGTAATTTTATAGTTATAATTTTTCTGGGCAATGTTTGGAACAACTACCAAGTCTTTATACTGATCATCAGTCCAGCCCGCGCCGGTTCTTGTAAGTGTTGTTGTTGTTACTGATGATACTGTCCCTTGATAGAGATAGCTCGGGCTTCCATATGTTCTGAACTGTCTTTGGTAATGCTGGTCATGACAGGTTATACATTCCATGGTCCAATTACCATAGCCGTTGTCTATATTTAAACTGGAATGTGTCCTTACATAGGGAGCGTCAACGTCATTATGACAGCTCCAGCAAAGGGAATTGTACTGGGTATCGTCTATATTCTGCTGAGTATGTGACGTCCATTCCGGCATAAGAGTCGACTGAGTGCCGTATACAAAATGACATGAATCGCATCCGATATTATTTACGCTGGAATGAGGATAATCCAATGAATAGGCATGGCTTGTTATAAGACAGAATGTTAATACAAGAATGGCTATTATGGTTTCTTTTTTTTTCATCTCTACCAATATACATTTCCTACCGCAACGTTTACGCCGTATCTTGTATCTAAAGCCTTAAAGTATGCTTTCTCTATTCCGTTAGAATCAAAAACCTTTACCATTGCCTTATTGCCTGCTCCTGCTCCCGCCCCTGCCACTATCTCTGTTAGTCCGTCATCATCCAGGTCGCCGATCGCTATATTTACTCCATAATTTCTTGCTATATATGGCCTGAACGTTGATATACTGTCGCCGTTTATATCATAGATGTCTATTTCGTCGCGCATCTTGCGGTCAGCTATGACGCCGGTTACAATTTCGTCATAACCGTCGCCATTCATATCTCCGGCCGACAGGCTTATACTATAACCATATCGAGATTTTATCGGATACTCTTTAGTCTCTGAAACAGTCCAATGTCCTGTTCCTGCTGATGTATTCACTGTCCACATTTTTATTACAGAGGTATTAGTTCCATTACCTGGGGCTGTAATTATCTCGTCAATACCGTCATTGTCAACATCTCCGGCCGCAACTTTTACTCCGCTGCCCCTGTCATATGCAAGCAGGTTGATGCCGCTGTCTATCATCTTCTGCTCTGTCGGATCATAGACGAATACTTTCACATATGCAGGATTGCCGGCTCCTGAACCGGTACCTACTATGACCTCGCTGCGGCCGTCGCAGTTAAAATCTCCGGACCCCACATGCGCCCCATAGGAATACTCAAATACGTCAATTTTCAGGTTGGTCAGCTCATCGCCGTTATGGTCAAATATTTTTACTTCCGCAGGATTTTTCGGTCCCGGACCTGGTGCCGTGATTATTTCATCTACCCCATCATCGTTGATATCGCCGGTTGCTACATTTACTCCATATTTATATTCGTGGGCAATAAACTCTATTCCGGCCTCACTGCCGTCTGCATCGAACACCTTTACAATACCGGTGTTTTGCTCGCCGGGGCCTGCTCCAACAATAATCTCTTTCCTTTTATCTGGCTGGATTACCACTTGACTGACGTATTCACCTCTGAAATTTATTCTGCCATCAGCCTGCAATGTCTGGCTCTGTGAGGAAGGCTTTCCGTATCCGTCTACATCCCCGAATACTATTGAGTACGCACCCACAGTGGCATTTGTTTTTGACCAGAGAGACCCGGCTCCTGTGTAGGATTCGGGGCCGTTTATTATGAAAGTCGCTCCGGGAATGTTTGTTGTCACAAATATTGTGCCTGTAATATGGATTATATTAAGCGTAACGTCTATGACTGCCGGACTCGATAATACGTTTTCTCCTGCTATTGTTATTGCTCCAGAATAAGTGCCTGCTCCCAATGATGTAATATTTACTGAAACTGAAATGGTATCTGGAGCTGTCCCTGTTTCTTTGTTTATTGAAAGCCAGGCGCTATTTGATGCCGCTGTCCAGCTCAGCGTGCCTTCGCCTGCATTGGTTATTGATAGGCTCTGTGCTGAAGGCAATGAGCCGTTAACAGATGTAAATTCCAGGAGGGAAGGGCTTACTGAAAGCACAGGTGTCGGTAAAACAGTAAGCTGGATATATATGACCTCTGTTGAACCGGATGCCGAACTTATATTTACTGTGCCTATGTATGTATTTGGCGAAAGTCCGCTGATATTTACTCCTATATTAAGAGTTGATGTGCCTGACACCATTGCCACTCCTGATGTCTCCGATAAAGTTATCCATCCGGTCGTAGTGCTTGCTGTCCATGAAAGAGGCTCGTTACCGTTGTTTATTATTTCCAATGCCTGTGACGGCGGGTTGTCACCATACTGCTGTGCTGTAAATGTGAGAGCCAGCGGGGTTATCTTCATATTTGTAAATGAAGCCAATCCATAAATTTCAACTGTACAGGCATTAAGCGATGCGATAAAAAGCCTGTTACTATTTGCTATAGTAACGCCCATCGGGGTTCTCAGCGGATTATCTGAATCGAATACTGCGCCAAGGTACGCGCCGTTCTTGTCATAGACGAGCGCTACATTGTGATATGTGTCGGTAACGTATATCCTCCCTTCATTATCAATTGTTATATGCTGAGGTTTGTACATCTGTCCTACATTTTGTCCGTAGCTGCTAAAACCTTTCTTGTACACTCCGTTCATGTCGAATATTTGTATCCTTGCGCCATCCACCAGCGTGCCATATTGGTCATACGTAACCTGCCGGTCCAGCACTAATATCTCTCCTGCCGCCTCATCTATTTCCACTGACATTGGTTTGTGAAATTGACCGTCACCGCTGCCGGAGTTTCCGAAAGATGAATTGAAAGAGCCGTGACTGTTGTATATCTTTATCTTGTCCTCACTGCTGTCTGCAACATAGATCTTCCCAGCGTTGTCTATTGCGATATCATTTGGCTGAGTAAATTCACCATCTCCGGAGCCAAGCTTAAATAATAACGTCAGGCCGGGATTATAAACCTCAACATTCCTGCTGTCTTTGTTTCCTATGAAAATCCGTCCTGCTGCATCTAAAGCAACGCTGATTGGTTTATTAAGTCCTTCAAGAGTTCCTTTGTATTCGCCGCTCTGTGTGAAGATGAGCAGTTTGTTATTAACTGACTCTGCCACGTAAATGTTTTCCTGATTATCCAGCGCCAATGCCGTCGGTGCATCAAGGTTACTTGTAACGGGCTGAAGCCTCGTATAATCAGGCATAACGGATGCCTGGGAAATACTAGAACAGAAAATAAATATGATAAGACTTATAGCAATGGCGACGTCTGTTTTTATTGCATTATGTTTTGAGACCGTAGTCATATCTCTTGAAATCCTCAGCCCTTTAACTGCAAATAATATGCCTCAATTATCAAATCGTGTAATTAGGCTTTTTATTTAGGTAAATTTGAGCGTGGAATACAAAAGTGCTTTAAAAGATGTGGAAAATAACGCTATGTTAAGCGACTAAACGCAATTCAGTAAAGAGACAGTAAGAGTAATTATATATATTATATTGCCGTTAAATAGCTTAAGTGACAAATGTTGTCAGCGATGTTATCAGATTTACGATAGATAATTGGGGCGCTTATTTACTAAAAAAACAAGGGATGCAATCAGCGTGTAAGTTGAGCATGTAGCTTTTCCAGCATCTTTTTGACATCCTCAGGCATTGTCGTGTCTTTCATTGTTTCCGCGAGATATGAACTTGTGGAAATTATATGAACAACCTTTATCATGAATTCCTTCTTTTTCTCGGTCATGCTGTCAAGGGTATTTATTTTATGCATATAAAACTCTCTTGACGCCCTACCAAGTTCTTCAGAGACCTCCGCGAGGGTCATGTTCTTTGGTTTAATCACAGGCTCTACGAGATTATATTTGCTGTAATCCGTCACAGCTACATAATCTTTCAATTGCGGATAAAGCTCGGAGTATGGCCAGGGGGCTATTGCCAGAAAGAATGCAAGGTCAGGGTTGTAAAACTTGGAAAGCTCGAAGGTCTTTCTCATGCTTTCAACTGTGTCATCAGGCATTCCCATTACAAACGATGTCTCGGAGACCATATCATGTTCGTTAATCAGGTCAATCGCTTTTTTGGACTGCTCGACCTTTATGTTCTTTTTAAAGATATCAAGCGTCGCCTGCGTTGTTGCTTCCACTCCGACGTATATATGGTCGATAAGCGCTTTCTGGTATTTCCACATGATGTCTTCATCACGGAGTATATCGTCTACCCTGGTTTCCATCAGTATCTTGGTGCCGACTTCTCTTTCAATCAGCAGGTCCAGTATCTTGTCCCATCTCTTCCTGTTCAGAGTGGGCGTTTCGTCGGACATCATGACAACGTTAACGCCATATTTATCTCTTAAAAATTCAAGCTCATTCACAAAATTTTCAGCGCTTCTGCCTCTCCATTTTCTCTCCCAGAAAAGCTGCTGCGAGCAGAAGCTGCACTGCTGATTGCATCCGCGTGATGTGCTGACTATAGCGAGCACCGAATCTTCCATCGGTTTATACGTGTAGATCGACCAGTCTATCAGGTCCCACGCGGTAGGAAGGCTGTCGATATCCTTGATAAATCCTCTTGTCTGGGTTACAGCAACCTGGCTGCCTGTCCAGTATGCAATGCTTTTAACTTTTGAAACATCTCCCTGCGCAAAGACCGTGTTTAAGAGGTCTACAAAAGTTTCCTCTCCTTCACCGCGCACAATGAAGTCTAAATACCCGTTGTGTTCCTTCAGTATCTCGTGATAGCAGAATGTGGGGTGGACATTTCCTATGACGGTGATGATGTTGGGGTTAATCCTTTTTGCAAGTTTTAATACCTTTAAACCATCAACTATGCCCGCGGTAAACGCTGTCGTGGCGACAACATCGGGTTTTTCATCCGTTATTCTTTTTTCTATATCATCGTATCCGTGCCAGTGGCTCATCGCATCGTAGATAACAGGTTCATATCCCGCGGCCCTGAGACTTCCGGCAATATATACAAAGGCGACATTTAGCCACACGCCTGCCGATTCAACCACACCGGAATGATAAGGGGGGGTTATGAGTAATATTTTTTTGCGCTTATTCATTTAATTGTGATCTCCTTAATTTGTCATTTAGTCAAAATTATGAGCAGTGAGTGTCATTTTGACAATCCAGCTACAGTGTTAGCTGCAATTATCATTTTAAAATGATTATGCAGTAAAGAGCAATACTGTTATAAATTATTCTTTATAGAACAGCCGGTTATCTTTCGTTGGTTGTTACCCTGAATAGAAAATCTGTATGTCCTTTCTTTTTATCCGGTATTTTAAAAAGCAAAAATAATGCCATGTGCTAAAGACAGCTATGAAAGAACATCTGCTGTTATTTGAAATATTCCGAATGGATCGATGATTCAAGAAACGGCACAAAAAATACGGACAGCAGCGTAAGCAAAAAACACAACATGAAAAGATATGCGGCGTTTTCCCCCTTTAATCCGAAGAAATGTCTGAGGTGGAGGTATACCCCAAAGAATATCCAGGTGATCAGCGCCCATGTCTCAATAGGGTCCCACGCCCAGAATCTCCCCCAGGACTGATAGCCCCAGATGGAGCCGGCAAGAGTCGTTATGGTCCAGAAGGCGAAACCGAAACCTGCAAAGCGGTAGGCGTACACGTCGATCGTTTCCAGATCAGGGAGTTTTTGCAGCCACTGGGTCCTGGTATGTTTTTTCAGGACGTAGAATATGGAAAAAGCCAGCGCGATAAGCATCGCTCCAAGGGCGATCTTAATGAACGAGACATGGAGCACAAGCCATATGCTTTTCAGCGAGGGAGGTAGTTGGTCTGCCTTCGGGTCAAAGAAAAGACTCAACCCAAGGGCAAGCAACGTTACCGGGAAAACAATAACGCTTGCCGGTTTTGTCTTTGGATAGAACTTGATGAATATGAGAAATAGAAACAGCGCGATCCACGCGTCAGAGGAGATCACCTCGTAGCGCACCATGTAAGGGCCGTGTCCGGATGTTATCCATCTGTAAAGCAGCGCGCTTCCGTGACTGACAAGCCCGGCGCTTACAAAAAAGTAACTGCGCCTCTCGGATTGTTCCTTGTTGAAAATTACCCCTGCCGCGTTAAAAATAATTGCGATCGCGTAGATAATAACTGCGGCCCAATTGAAAACGGATTCAATCATGTACTGATTACTCATTTGCCGTCACTCCACGCAAAGGCCGAACATATCTCTTTAAACTCTTCCTCATAAAATTTCTCAAACTTTGTCGGTATCCACACGAGGGAATACCCTTCGCGTTCCTTTCTGATCAGAAACTCCCTCGGAGGGGTGAAGTAGGAAAGTATCACGCCGATTATTATAATTGAAAAACCGAAGAAGACGCCGGACATGCCGGGGTCTTGTACAAATATCAGTCCGGACCACCTGGAAATATAAACAAGCCGCGCGGTGTACGGCCCGAGTTCGCCGCTATCCCCAAGCCTGAGGCGTACCTCATTAACGAGCTTATTTTTATCGTCCGTGATCATTATATTCAAAAGCGGATTCCCGCCGGTCATTTTCTTTTTATCCGCGTCTGCAAAATAGCTGGCTTTTATAGGGTAGGGGAGGCCTTCTACATTGAAGCTGCCGTGGCCCGGTTTGTCCCTTCGTCCGGGGTGTTCAATCAAGAGTATGGTGCTTGTCTCTGCGCCATCTTTGTCAATGAGCTCCACGAAAAATGCATGACCTAACGTGTTGCTCTGGTAAATGCGGGTCCCCTTATAAGTGATGATCTTGTTGATGCCGGGCTTGTACTTTCTGGAATTTCCCCGCGGGTCGATGATGGTGATATCCGATGACAGGCTTTTCAGATCGTCTGAATTCCAGAACTCGTAGTTGACCTTATCGAGCCGTACCGCATCCGGCAGGACAAATGCGTCTGAAAGCAGCCCGTTCTCTTCAACGGTCCATGGCTTGCCGGGCCCATGCACCTCTTCCTCCACAAGGTGAAGCAGACCCCTCTTCTGTGTCAGTAAAAGAACGAGAGACGATGCGATGATGGCCACAAGGCCAAGATGTAAGAGCGTGTTGCCCCAGTATCCCCACGGATGCTTGACGAATCTTTTTGCAGCTTCATATGTTCTGATATTGATGTATCCCTTTTTTCTGACCGCGGACACCAGAGCTGCTTCGGATGCCTGGATAATTGCGCCTTCTTTTTGAGTGAAAATATCTTTATTAAAAGTCCGGTGGAAAGATTTTTTAATCTGGTCTAATGTTGAAATAATCAGTGTGAGCAAGAATATGGAAAGCATTACCGCAAACCACGGTGTCGTGTACACGTGATCGAGGCCGAGTCTTTCCAGCCAGGGGACAAGGCCGGGATTGGCATACCTCCATTTCTCAATGTCCGCCAGCGATGTGATGAATCTCTGAGGGAAGCTGTATCCGAGCAGGACCACGGAAAGTATAAGAGATATCTGTATAATGACGGATTTTCGTGAAAGGAGGAAGGATTTAAATTTGTTCATGCTTTATTGTTGCGCGCTTTTCTCTTCTCCCGCAGCCGTAACATTTATGACGAGCCACTTGTCTTTTTCCTTTTTCAGCTCATAAGTCATTTCGTAAGTGAAATCCTTTTCCTCAACCTTTTTCTCCCCGGTATTTATGTCGTAGTGTGCGTAATCCCATTTCTCACTTGTTGCTGCTACGGCTTTGTCTCTTTCAGGGAAAGTGATCTCTTTGAACTTTATGTCCTTCAACTGCGACTCCATTCTGATATTGCTTTCGCCGAGCGCGGCCATGTGATAGTAAAGCTTTGTGGCATGGTCCACGGTAGCGACTTCCTGCATGGGATTCATGTTCATATTTTTATATCCTTCAGCGAGAAGCGCATTGTACTTGTATATCACATGCTTGATATTTTCCGTTTCTTTTTCACTCTTAACGCAGGCAATCAGGGCTGAAATAAGGACTAACAGTAAAATAATTTTCTTTGTCATTTGAAGTACTCCAGATGTATGGCGGTTTCAAGGTGTGATGTGTAGAAAAGCGCAATGAGAGAAATTGTGAAACAGGCTATGAGAAGATATGCCGCTTTTTCACCGGACCAATTAAAAAATCTCCTCATGTGAAGATAGAACCCCCAGAATACCCACGCAATAAGAGCCCAGGTCTCCACAGGGTCCCATCCCCAATATCTTCCCCAGGACTGGTGTGCCCAGATGGAACCGGCAAGCACTGCTACGGCCCAGAAAATGAAACCGAAGCCGGAGAACCTGTACGCGTAGAGATCGATTATTTTGAGCTCAGGCAGGGATTGCAGCCATTTGGACCTCGTACGCGTTTTCAGAATATAGAAGATCGAGAAGGCGAGGGCTATCAGAAGAGAGCCGAGGGCTATCTTGAAAAAGGAGATATGGAAGATAAGCCAGATACTGGTAAATATAGGGGTAAGGGTCCTGATCTCGGGCGAGAAAAAAATACCGAGCGCCATCGCAAGGAAAGTCGCGGGAATGACAATTATACTTGCGCGGCTGATGACCGGGAAATATCTTCTAAACACGAGGAAGACCGATATCATGATCCATGCGTCCGATACCAGCACCTCATTGCGGGTGATATACGGGCCGTGCCCGGTGATTGTCCACCAGAAACCTATGCCGATACTGTGTACGAGCAGACCGGCGTACACCATGCGGTAGCCGTTACGCTCAACGTTTTCCTTTCTGAAGATGATGCCGTAGGCATTCAATACGCCGGCGATTATGTACATAAGGACAGCCAGCCAGAGCAGCCCGGTATAAACAGCGAAATTATTCATGTCTCTTTCTCCAGTGCGAGTTTATTTTTCAACTGTCCCAATTCTTCAGAATACAGCTCGGCAAATTCGACCGCCTTCCATGACAGGGACAGCTTGTCTCCATGAGTGAACAATATTATCTCCCTTGGCGGCAGAAAGTAATGCGCAAACGCGCCAAGTATTATTATAAAAAATCCAAAGAAAATTCCGGGCATTCCGGTTATGTCCACAAAAATTATCCCGGTCCACTTCCGCACGTCAAGGACCTTTACGCGGTATCCGCTTACATAAGCTGTTTCACCGCGCGTTAATGAACTCTGCTCCGATATATTATCACCATCCTTGGTCCTTATGACAAGAAGGGGGTTTGTTCCCTCGATGGATTTTTTGACCGCGTCGGCGAAGTACTTTGTCTGAAGCAGACTGTTTGTCCCCGGCAGTATAAAATCCTGGTAGCTGGCAAGCTCCAGGCTTTCGGGATGAATGAGCTCAAGTATCATTTTATGTATTTTATTTTCTTTGTCTTCCAATTCGATAAAAAAGGCATGTCCGAAATCAAGCGTCTGATAAATACTGACACCTCTGTATTTCCCCATTGTGTTCACTGATAGCGACTGCTTGGACGCTTCATTGTTGTCTTTGATGACAGTGATATCCGATGATATTTGCCGCACACGAAAATTGTCCCAGAAAACGGGCGCTGTTTTATCGAGCCGCACGGAAAACGGCAGGACAAAATCTGATGCCAGAAGGCCGTTCTCCTGGACTATCCATGGGGTGTCCGGTTTAAAGGTCTCACCCTCCACGAGATTCACCTTGCCTCTTTGCTGGGTCAGGGCAATGAAGAATGACGACGCTATCACAATGGTGATCCCCGCGTGAAGCAGGAAATTGCCCCAGTGTCCCCAGGGATTTTTTATGAATTTTACTGCACCTTCCGTCTCAGTGACCTTTGAATATCTGAAACTCTTTATCAGTTCTTCCGCTTTGCTCCTGCTGACGGAAACGCTCATGCTGCTGCTGTCCGAAGGGGTGATGCGGAAGGTCTTCTTCCGCGAGCCGGAGAACTGCTCTATTGTAGATACCAGAAGCGCGAGAAAAAGCAGGGACAGGATTATTCCAAACCAGACAGTTGTGAAAATATGGTCCAATCCGTACCACTCATACCTGCTCCTCAAGAAGGGATGGGCCTCTTCCCATTTCACTACCTTGTCAATGCCGAGAAGAAATTTCTGGGGAAAATACGTGCTCATTGCCACCGCGGTAATGTTGAGAATTATCAGGGCGGCGACAACTCCGCGTGACAGGATATATTTTTTTATCGTTCCGTAGATCGCGGGCATTTTCATTTCAGGGTCTCTTGAGTCATGTGCAGTAATAGTATATTCGATGTCAGGGCAAAAAAAAACCGGGGCGAGCGCCCCGGTTTTTTAGAAGTCAGGTTACCACCTGTTTGTTGTAGAGATTGTCAGGTTGTGCCTGGTGTCACAGGTGACGTTACAGTTTGTGCTTGAGCTGCTGTATCCGGTCGGAGTCGCTGCCTTTACAAAGGCCTCCAGGTAGATAGTCCCGGTGCCATTGCCGGCTGGCCAATAACGCGCCGGGAGTCCTGTGCCGGTCCCGTTGGTATTGTTAGCATTTACAAATCTCGGCATCTTTCCGCCGTGCGGTACCCTTATGTGACAATTTACACATGCGGCAGAGCTGTGGTTGCCCTGAGAGTGTACGTTGTTTGCAGTATTCGCACTCGGATGACAGTTGAGACAGAAGAGACCGTTCGCTGTGCCGCTGCTTGTTGCCTTATTGGACAGCGTGCGGAAACCTGTGGTCCCGGAGGTCCCGTTGCTTGTTGATGCCGTGTACGGCCATGCCTGGTTCGGGCCCTTAAGCATCCACTTCACAGATGAACCGTGAGGTCCGCTCTGGTTGGTCAGGCTTGAATCATGACAATCCGTACAGGTCATTATCGCTCCCGGGGCCCATGCTGTCCATGTGCCGCCGGCGCTTGTGCATGTTGCTGAGGTTGTATTCTGCGGCAATGAACATCTTCCGCCTGCAAGCTGGGCTGCTATTAAACGGCTGCCTGTTGCAAGGGCAGTCCCTATCGGATGCCTTGCGGTGTTGCCTGTGTTGAACTCAAGACCAAGGTCTGTCATCTGCGCTGCGCCTGTGCCAAGGCCAACTGCTGACTGGCCGGTTGAATGGCACTTGTAGCACAACTGGTACTCAGCCGTGATCGTTGCTGCTGCTCCGTATGTCGGTGCTACCCAGTTTGCGCCTGCAACTGATACGGGCCTTCCGATGCTTCCTGTAAGTACGCCGGCAAGTGTCGTTCCGTTGGCATGATTGCCGGTGACTGCTGTGTGCTGATCGTGGCAATCAAGACACTTTACCGTGCTGTGTCTGCCTGTGGTCAGGTCAAAGGCGCTCTTTATAGCGTCTACCGCTCCGTTAGCAGGCGTGTTGCCGTGACAGTTGTAGCAGAAGTTGGTTGCTGCTGTGACCGTGTCGTTAACGTTGTACGTGTAACGTAAGAGCTTGGCCAGGCTGGAGCCGTGAGCATTAATTCCTGCTGTGTCTCCATGACATGCCAGACACTTGTTGGTGTTGGCCGCTCCGCTGTGGGCCACTGTTCCAATGGTCCATCCGATGTTGACAGGGGAGTGTGTATCGCCTGAGCCTGCCTGGTTGAACGGTGTCGCTCCATACAGGGTGCTGCCGTTTGCATCGTGACAGCTTACGCAGAAGGCTTCTGCCGAGCTGCCTGTTCCGTTGTAGATAATGCCAGCGCCTGTATCCTGGTTCTTCAGGTACGCGCTTACGCCGTCACCGTATGTGGTGTGGTTTGTCTGGTCGTGACATACGATACATGCATCCTGGTTTACAATCTGCGATGAAGCAGTTGCGCCAAGCACATGGTGCGATGTCTTTACAAAGTCACCGGTGCCGGGTGTTGATTCCACTATCTGGCGTCTCCTTGTGTCTGATGAGCCCGCAGGAGGCGTGCTGTTGTGACACTGTAAGCAGTTGCCTGACGGCTGGAACCCTGCATCGTGGAAATGACAGGATGTACATTTCGCTCCGTCATTGTGTGACTGTCCACCGGGTGCAACGCCGTCTGCCTGGTGATGGTTGGTCTGCGTATGACATGTGTTACACAGATAGTTCGCAGTTGTCATGTCAGCAGGCTTGTTGTTGTCTGATGCGTAGCTGTACTGGCCAGTCTGCGCCTCAAACGCTACGTTGTTGCCTCTTATAGCGCTTCTTACGAACTTCAGGTTTGTGTTGCCTCTGAAGTTGGTCTGCGTGCTCATCGGGTTATGACACTCTACGCAATTCAGGTTCATCATAACACCGGTTGTCGGGTCTGTGTATGTTGTGCTGAAGTGTGTGTCCACCTTCAGGTCTGATCCGCCGGCCCCTGTTCCAGGCGCTGCAGGGTCATGACATGTCAGACATGCAGTATTTGGAATCGCTGCATTCGGTACGTATGTGTCAGGAGTTGTATGACACGTTGTACATGCCTGCACATTGTGCGGTACAGGTGTTGTTACGTTGTGCTGGAATCCTGCGTTATGAGCATGACAGGTCCTGCAATCCGCGCCGTCATTGTGCGACTGGCCGCCCGGGGCAATGCCGTCGTTCTGATGGTGGTTAGTTGCAGTATGACATGTGTTACAGATGTAGTTTGCCGCTGTCATGTCGGCAGGCATGTTATTGTCGCTTGCATAGCTGTACTGGCCTGTCTGTGCCTCAAACGCTATGTTGCTGCCCCTGATGACGCTTCTGATGAACTTGAGGTTGTTGTTGAACCTGAAGTTGATCTGCGTGCTCATCGGGTTGTGGCACTCTACGCACTTAATGTCTGCAAGCAATCCCGTTGTCGGGTCTAAGTAGTTGTCGCTGAAATGCCTGTCTACTTTAAGTGTAGAACCGCCTACGCTTCCGATTCCGTGACAAGCTTCGCACTTGCTGTTCGCAATAGGCGCGTTGGCGTATGCATCCTGCATCCTGCCGAGTGCGTCTACTGTATGACATGCACTGCATGATGCTGTGTCATGCGGGAACGGAGGAGGTGTCAGTGTCGGCAGGAAAGCGCTGCCGTGAGCATGACATGCCGTACAGTTTTCGCTGTCGTGGTGCGGTGTGTAGCCGTTTCTGTTGTCAAGCGGCGCTCCGCCGTTGTACCACTGATGGTTGGTCTGTGTATGACAGGTCTGACATACGTTCTCATTGAAAGGTATGCCGTCCGCGAATGACCCCGCGCCTGTATATGATGTGAATCCAATGCTGCTTCCGGCTATTACACTGCCTGCAAGCGTGCCTCTTACATGCTTCTGGTTGCCCTGTGCATGCATTACATCATGACATGCTACGCAGGAGTTGGTGTAGTTATACCGGCCCGAGCCGTTTGCCGCTGTGTGTGACAGTACATTCGGGGCTGTTGGGTAGCCTGCCTTCAATGCGCCTGCTGCCGTATGACACTGCTCGCACTTGCTGTCAGGGATTACGGTTGTGTACGGCTGCGCGTCCACATGACAGTAGTTGCAATTTGTGATTGCATTA
This sequence comes from Nitrospirota bacterium, assembly GCA_016214845.1. Lineage (NCBI taxonomy): Bacteria > Pseudomonadati > Nitrospirota > Nitrospirota bacterium. The sequence goes on from JACRMS010000004.1 coordinate 59,081, forward strand.
TGCGGCGCATCAGCAGGTGTTGCTGTCGGGATAAAGCCTGCGCTGTGCGTATGACATGTTCTACAGTCTGTGCCGTCATTGTGCGACTGGCCGCCCGGGGCTATGCCGTCATTCTGATGATGGTTTGTATTTGTATGACATACTTCGCAGATTCCGTCATAAGGCGCTACATTGTCTGCAAAGCTGTTGGCCCCAGTGTATGCCGTAAATACTACTGCACTTGACCTTATCGTGCTTCTGATAAGCTTCAGGTTGCTCTGGGCGCTCATCGGGTTGTGACACTCAACGCACTTGATGTCAGCAAGCTGTCCGGTCGTCGGATCAATGTAGTTGTCGCTGAAGTGCCGTTCTACTTTAAGCGTTGATCCGCCTGTGGTGCCGATGCCGTGGCAAGTATTACACTTTGCATTCGCTATAGGAGCATTCGGTATATAGTCTGATGCCGTATGACATGCTGTACATGCCGCAGTGTTGTGCGGGGCGGGCACTGTCACGCTTGACGCCTGGTTTACGAATC